>JBJMGL010000094.1:0-9686 GCA_045807985.1 Bryobacteraceae bacterium | reverse complement strand
GCCGTCAGTTCTGGCACGATCACGGATGACATGATCCGTGAGTATATTGAAGAACAAGAGGGCGAGCAAATGGCTGATGACAGTCGATTTCCAATCGACAACTCCTAAACCCACCGACTTGCAGTCGGTGGTCATTTAGTTTAGCATCAGAGACATCTAGTTTAGCATCAGAGACATCGCTTCAGCCATTGACGAAACTATCCCGAGATCCTCGACCAACTCATTCGGCACATTGGGTGTTTTGCACGAATGGCAGCAGGGAAGGGCGTATTCTTTACATGAATCCTTTAGGCTTGCCGGAGATTCAGACCGACCATACAGATTCAAGCTCTTTCTCAAAAAATGTAAGTTCAGAGCACCGCCGTAGCTTGGGGCCTAGTAGCATCATCTAACCTAGTAGTAATCCAGTCTCCATGTCTACGAGCGTTTTAGAGTTGCCCGCCGAGGTCGAACAGCAATACCGGGCCTTAGAGGACAAAGTGCGTGCGCTCCGGCCCAAAGATGATTTATCTGCGCTCGAACGCGCTTATCGTTATTCGGCGGAACATCATAAGTCGCAGAAGCGCAAGTCGGGTGAGCCCTACATTGTGCATCCTCTTGCGGTCACTCACATTCTGGCGGACATGCAAATGGACTTGGTGTGCCTGCAAACAGGGCTCCTGCATGACACCCTGGAAGACACAGGCGCAAAACCGGAAGAGTTGAGCGCGATCTTTGGCGAGGACGTCGCGCACTGCGTCAACGGCGTGACAAAGCTGAGCAGGATCAGCTTGGCAAACCGCGAGGACCGGCAAGCGGAAAGCCTACGGAAGATGCTGCTGGCGATGACAGGCGACATCCGGGTCATTATTGTCAAGCTCGCTGACCGGCTTCACAATATGCGCACGATCCGTTCGCTTTCTCCTGAACGGCAGGAAGCCATTGCGCAGGAAACCATTGAAATCTACGCCCCCATTGCTCACCGCCTGGGAATGGGTAAGATGCGGGGTGAGCTGGAAGAGTTGGCTTTTGAAGTCCTGCACCCCGACGCTGCTGTTGAATTGAATCGTGAGATTCAATCGAAGCAGCATGAACATGAACAGTGGTTGTCCCAGGTTCAGGCGCACATTGAACAAAAGCTGGCCGCCGAGGATGTCCCCGCGCGCGTGCAGGGCCGGGTAAAGCGCGCCTATTCCGTTTATCAGAAGCTGAAGCGCCAGCGTATTACGCTCGATCAGGTGTATGACGTTCTGGCTGTGCGCATTATCACGGATTCCGTCAAGAACTGCTATGCCGCACTGGGCGTGATTCACAACGAGTGGCATCCGGTTCCCGGCCGCATCAAAGACTTTATCGCGATGCCGCGGCCAAACCTGTACCAATCGCTGCATACCTCTGTTATTGGACCGGGCGGAACTGCCTTTGAAGTGCAGATTCGCACGGAGGAGATGCACAAGATCGCGGAAGAAGGCATTGCCGCGCACTGGAAATACAAAGAAGGCGGCAAAAGCCCGAGTGCGGACGATCAGCGGATTTCCTGGCTGCGGCAACTTGTTGAATGGCAGCGCGAGATGAATGACTCCGCCGACTTCATGTCCACTTTGAAAGTGGATCTGTACTCGGAGGAGGTTTACACATTTACTCCGCGAGGCCGCGTCATTGTGCTTCCCCGTGAAGCCACTCCGATTGATTTTGCCTATGCTGTCCATAGCGATGTGGGACACGCGTGCGTGGGGGCTCGCGTAAACGGTTTCATCAAGCCTCTGAAATCCACGTTGCGCAATGGCGATGTGGTTGAAATTCTGACGCAACCAGGGCACCAGCCTTCCCGCGATTGGCTGGCCGTGGTGAAAACATCCCGTGCGCGAAACCGTATCAAGCACGTTATTAATGCGGCAGAACGCGCCAAGGCGGTCGAAATTGGGCAAAAGTCGCTTGAAAAGGAGGCGCGCCGCTTAGGCGTCAGCCTGGGCCGGATCTCGCAGGATGATCTGGCGTCAGCCGCTTCTGATTACGGTGTGAGCAAGACAGAAGATCTCTACGCGGCTCTGGGATTCGGCAAGTTCTCGGCCCGTCAATTGCTCCAAAGAATAGCGCCGGATGATGTGCAGCCGGAGCCGGCAACAGAACCAGTCCTGCCGCGAACCGCGCCGTTGCAGCCTTCGTCGCCTCTCGGCGATGGAGACCTGACCATCCATGTGAAAGGCGCTAACGATGTTCTTGTCTACCGGGCCAAATGCTGTAATCCCATTCGCGGTGAAGGAATTGTCGGTTATATTACTCGCGGCAAGGGCGTTGCGGTGCATTCCCAGGCTTGCCCAAATGTCCAGAGTCTGATGTATGAATCGGAGCGTAAAGTCGATGTTGAGTGGGCACGCAGCGGAAGCGATCCGCTGCCAGTGAAGGTCGTGGTTTACACCGACGACCGGCCTGGGATTTTGCATCAGCTTACTTCCATTCTCAGCGCTGAATCGAGCAACATACGGACGCTCGAAGCGCGCGGTGACCATAGCCGCACGGATGAGAGTGCCATTGTTGACATCCTGATGGATGTCAAAGATAAAAAGCAGTTAGAACGCGTCATCAGCGCGTTCCGCCGCGTGCCCGGGGTCAGGGACATCGAACGCGTACTGACAAATTAACGAAATATGCAACAAGAAATTGATACTCTCGCCATTTCCGAGCCGGAACACATTGCCATCTCAAAATCGACCGGCATCAAGATTGATTGGCGCGACGGGCACCACAGTGATTATTCGCTTGCTTATTTGCGGGATGAATGCCCCTGCGCTACTTGTACGGGAGCGCACGGCACAGAGCCGCAGAAATCAAATTACTCGAATCCTAGTCCGTTTCCAATGTTTAAACCATCCTTGCGAATGGAGGCAGTGGAAGCGGTAGGGAGCTACGCCGTACGAATTTTCTGGAATGACGGGCATAGCTCGGGCATTTACTCATTCGACCACCTTCGAAAAATCTGCCCTTGCCAAGAGTGTGCAGCGAAGCGGACAATGTAAAGAAAGAGGGACGAAACCCCTTCGCCCCCTTATAACAATCGGAAAGTCACTTCCACCGTGGCCTGCGTAGCTACAGCGCGGCCGCCCTTCATGCCGGGACGGAATCGCCATTTCATCACGGCTTCAATGGCCTTTTCATCTAAACCGAGGCCAAGCTGCCGGACCACATGAATATCACGCGGCGTCCCGTTTGCATCGACAACCAGAGACAGCAAGACAGCACCGGAAAACTTCGCTTTGCGCGCCTCTTCCGAATACTCTGGTTCAACTTTAGACACCAAAACCGGCGCTGAAACATCGCCGCCAACGCGAAAGGCGCCGCCACCTTGTCCGCCGCCAGAGCCAGGTCCAAAGCCATCACCGTTGCCATTACCGAGGCCGCCGCCTTTGCCGTTACCAAGCCCTTGCGTTCCCTGACCGCCGGAAAGAGAAGAAAGTTTGCTCAGCGGGTCGCCGTAATTGTCGGCAGTAATCTGCGGAGCTTGCGCGCTAATTTCAGGGATAACCGGCAGCTTGGGCTTTGGCACGGCCAGAGCCGGCGGTATAAAGGGTTTCAGAGCAGGTCTAGGCGGCGCGCCCTTGCTAACCGGGGTAGGCATTTTCTGTCCGCCGCCGCCGCCGCCGCCAGCCTTTACAGCAGCAGCTGGCAGCTTCGGCTTATAATCCGCCACGTAAACGATCTTATCGTCCGACGGCTTTGCATGAGGCGTGAAAACTGCTTTCCTAAACACCACCAGCATCAAGGCGATCAGAGCAATGTGAATCGCTAAAGAGACTGCCCCAGACCTGGTTTCTCCCCCCCCATAAGCTCCCCAAATTGTGCCTACCTCTACCGGCTTGGAGGTAAGTTCCAAAGGGGGAAGTTTAGGCGGATTGATCAGGTCTCTGACATTGGTAAAAAACGACTTGAACCAAGGTTGTTCAACCTTGTCCAAATCGCCAAAATCCGCACCCTCCACGGGGCGTGAGGTAAGCTCCAGCGGCGGTAGCTTCGGAGGATTGACAAGCTCACGCACGCCACGAACAATCGACTTATACCAAGGTTCATCGAGATCAGATTTTATGAGAAGCCGATCTAAATGAGAATCGGGCTGAGCCACTACAGAATACTCCCTAACTTCCTCTACAACTTCACTTGTCACCAAAGGCTTTGCCATGTGATAAACTTTTCGCAACGTTTACTGACGTACTTTCTGATGCTTGGGAAAAAAACTGGTTGCATTATTCCAAATTTTGTAGATTGCCAAGCATCTTCAGTCTAGCATCAAATTTCGACATTGCTCCCGAATAGAAAGGGCTGTGTCTTCTGCCAGATAGCGTCGAGAGCATCAGTCAGTTCATGTCCAGAATTAATACGGACCAGCTCTGCATTCGGATGAGTTTGCACAAAATCGACAGAAGAGTCGACGGGCACCGTTCCGTCCTGGTTGCCATGAAAAATCAAGGCAGGCTGCTGAAAATCGGGAAATGGGCTGTACTGCCGCGCATCTTCGATGAATTGGTATCCAATCGCCCGCTCATGCCCATCCGCGTAATGGAACACTGACAGGCTACCCCCGGTTTGCCAGCGCCTCATGCCTTCGGCTCCTAATTGCTTAACCCAAAGATCGTGAAAGCGAAACGCAGGAGCAAGCAGTACTATTTTGGTTACTTGCTTGTACTTGGCGGCGCAAAGAGCCGCGAGGTAGCCGCCCAAGCTAGAGCCGATCAGGATCACTGGCTCGTGTCCAATGATGCGATCGATCACGCGGAGTTGACCCGTAATCGTTAGGTGCTCAAAATCCCCCTCCGAAAGATCAGGCACTTGGACAGGTATATTGAGTTTCGAAAGCTGGTCTACAAAGAAGGAGGCCTTGCGGGATTTTGGTCCAGATGCAAAACCGTGCAGATAGAGGACACGCAAAATAGCAGGCAATATCTACAGGTTATGTCACGGAACAGTGATTTTCGAAAGCTCATTTGCTACCAATAGTAAGGATCGTTCCAAGTTTTCTTTGGACTAAAGACCAGCGTCACCCCCGTTTGTTGGCTTCCACGATCCTCGGTAAGGTAGCTTAGAGTGATTGGACTGAAAAGTTCGCCAAAGCGGCAGGTGCGTTTGCAAATACAGGAGAATAATAAATGGCGGTAGCAGAGAAAGTAAAGCAAATCATCGTTGAGCAATTGGGAGTAGATGAAAACCAGGTGGAGCCGAGCGCATCGTTTGTTGATGACTTGGGAGCGGATTCACTCGATATTGTCGAGCTGGTGATGGCTTTTGAGGAAGCTTTCGATTTGGATATTCCAGACGATGATGCGGAAAAGATCAAGACTGTGAAGGACGCTGTCGATTACATCGAGGCGAAGAAGAAGTAGTTGACGCTACAGACTGCTTCCTATTGTGCGCGGGTGCAACGGGAATTGGGGGGACAGCCGTGAGGCGCAGGGTAGTCATTACGGGCGTTGGACTGCTTACTTCCGTGGGCGTAGGAACAGAGCAGACCTGGTCCGCTATCAAGGAAGGCAAAAATGGAATCGGCCCCATTACGCAATTCGACGCTTCAGAGTTTTCGGCGCGCATTGCCGGCGAAGTAAAGGATTTCGACCCGCTGAATTATGTCGATAAAAAAGACGTCAAAAAGATGGGCCGATTCATTCAATTCGCCATGGCGGCCTCTGAATTCGCTGTCCAATCGGCGCGGTTGCAAGTTCCGCGCGAAGAGGCCGAAAGCTTTGGCGTCTACATTGGAAGCGGAATTGGCGGTTTTGAAGTCATTGAGCGTGAGCATAAGACCTTGCTGGAACGTGGTCCGGGCCGGGT
The DNA here is from genome assembly GCA_045807985.1 of Bryobacteraceae bacterium. GTDB lineage: Bacteria > Acidobacteriota > Terriglobia > Bryobacterales > Bryobacteraceae > Bog-105. The sequence continues at coordinate 3,890 of JBJMGL010000094.1, read as the reverse complement.
CTCTCCATTTTTTATTCCCTCTTGTATCGTCAATCTGGCGAGCGGCTATGTCTCCATTCGTTATGGCGCGGAAGGGCCGAACTCGGCTACCGCCACGGCTTGCACCACCAGCGCGCACTCGATTGGCGATTCTTTCCGGCTCGTCCAGCATGGATATGCGGATGTCATGATTTGCGGCGGGAGCGAAGCGTGCGTGACGCCCTTGGGAATTGGAGGGTTCGCAGCCATGCGTGCCCTTTCTACGCGGAATGATGAGCCTCACCGGGCTTCACGGCCTTGGGACAAGGAACGCGACGGCTTTGTGGTGGGAGAAGGCGCTGGTATCCTTATTCTGGAAGAATTGGAGCGGGCGCAAAAACGCGGCGCTCCTATTCTTGCTGAAATCGTCGGGTACGGTATGAGCGCGGATGCGCACCACATTACCTCGCCGCCGGACAATGGTGATGGCGCTTACCGAGTGATGCGCAACGCGTTGAAAGACGCAGGGATAGAGTCGTCGCAGGTGCAATACGTGAATGCGCATGGAACTTCAACGGGACAAGGCGATAAAGCTGAGACATGCGCCATCAAGCGCGCTTTTGGCGAACATGCCGAGAAGATGGCCGTGAGCTCAACGAAATCGATGACCGGTCATTTGCTAGGTGGAGCTGGCGGATTAGAGGCAGGCATTACCGTGCTTGCCATTCGCGACGGAATCGCGCCGCCAACTATCAATCACGAGTTCCCGGACCCTGATTGCGATTTAGATTACGTCCCAAATCATGCCCGGCCCCTCGAAATTGAGTACGCCGCCTCCAACAGCTTCGGGTTTGGCGGCACGAATGGCTGCCTTGTGTTTAAGCGATATACGCCGTAAAACGAAGCAGCCGGATCGTTTTACACCAACTCGCGAACACGATCTTTCGCAATCGTTGTCGCGATTTTCTGCCAGTCTTTGGTTCCTCTGGCGATTGACTCGGCAAAATGGAGCGCTTGCTGCGGTTTAATCTTGGCGGGCATCGGCGGTTCGTTTTCATCGACTACCGCCTCTACCAGCACGGGTCCTGGGGTGGCTAAAGCCTGATCGATAATAGGGCCGCACTCATCTGGCGTGTTGATCGTAAAGGCCGCGGCTCCAAACGCCCGCGCTACGCCGGCAAAGTCAATCGGCTGCAGGTCGCACTCATACTCCGGGTTGCCCAGAAAGACCATCTGCTCCCACTTGATCTGTCCGAGGGAACCGTTTTTGACAACAAAAATCTTGATCGGCAACTTGTATCTCATGCATGTCGCCAGCTCACCCATAAGCATGGTAAACGCCCCGTCGCCCACAAAGGCAATGACCGTCCGGTTTGGGAAAGCAATCTGGGCCGCAATCGCGTAAGGAAACCCGTTTGCCATTGTTGCGAGAGTGCCCGAGCAGGTGTGCATTTGCCCTTGTAACGACGGGATATAGCGTGCCCACCAAGTCGTATTCGTACCCGAATCCCCGGCTACCAGAGCGTCGGCCTTTAACCGCTTGCCTAATTCATAGGCCACCACTTGCGGTTTCATCGGAACATCCTTGGCTGTTCCTCGCATCGCTAGCATCTCGTTCCAATCTTTCATGCGATCTTGCGCCTTCTCAAGGAACGACTTATCTTTTTGTTTTAAGTGCGGGATCAGCACGTTCAGTGTTTCACCCGCATCGCCCACCAGTGCAACGTCAGTTGGATACCGCAAACCGATCCGTACTGGATCAATGTCGATTTGAACACATTTCGCTTGCCCCGGTTTGGGGTAGAACTCGATGTAGGGCAGGGAAGAACCAATAATAAAGAGCGTGTCGCACTCCTCCATTGCTTCTTCGGAAGGCAGCGTTCCCAACAAGCCCAAACCGCCTGTTGTGTAGGGGCTCGTATCAGGTACGCACGACTTTCCCAATAGCGCTTTGATAATTGGCGCACCCAACAGTTCGGCAATCTTTTCAAGTTGTGTTCCCGCCTTCAATGCTCCACGTCCGGCGAGAATAGCCACTTTCTTGCCTGCGTTCAGCACCTCTGCCGCTGCTGCAGTTTCCTGAGACGTGGGACGCCGTGACCCGATGGCAAACTCATCTGAGACGTGGTGCGGCTTGTTGCGCATGGAGCGCATGTCTTTATTCAGTTCCTGATCTTGCAAATCAGTAGGAATGGTGATATGGGCCACCCCTTTGCGCGCCAGGGCAGTACGGCAAGCCAACTCGGTGATGTTCTCGGCATGAGCTGCTCCCATAATCCGCTCATTGAACACGGCGACATCCTGAAAAAGCCGGTCCAGGGCTACGTCTTGCTGCGTGTAAGTGCCGACTAGGTCGTGATATTGCATTCCCGTAATGGCAAGCACCGGCTGTCCATCCAGCTTCGCGTCATACAAACCATTCAGTAGGTGAATTCCTCCGGGACCCGAAGTCGCAAGGCAGACGCCCAGCTTGCCCGTGAACTTCGCATACCCGCACGCCATGAAAGCCGCCGCTTCTTCGTGCCTGACCTGGATAAAACGAATCTTCTCCTTTTCCTTGCGTAGTGATTCCATCAGCCCGTTAATTCCATCGCCGGGAATGCCAAAAATGGTGTCCACTCCCCAATTGGTCAGGGTTTGAACAATAATGTCCGCTGCTGTTTGTGCCATGAATGTCGATTGTCCTGAAAACTAAGACCCGCTCCATACCAGAAGGTGACGCATGGGCTGTCTATGTGTGTAAATTGCGCTTTGCCTCTTCATCGTGTTTTTAGCCGTACAGCGGCATAGGAGCACAATCCGCGCAAATTCGCCACAACACTTCGGCATACTGGAAGTAACACCTTGTAAGCCGCCCGGAATGCGGCTGAAAGCATCACATGAAAATTGTAGTTTCTGTTAAGCAGGTACCCGCGCGTGACGCAATTCTGCGGGCGGACAGCACCGGCAAACATCTAGACCAATCCGATCTGACCTACGAAATGAACGAGCCTGACGCCTATGCCTTGGAAGAAGCTCTGCAACTGAAGGAAAAGCTCGGCGGGGAAGTGATCGTGCTCTGTGCTGGTCCTGATCGCGTTACGCAAACGATTCGGGAGGCTTTAGCCAAGGGCGCGGACCGAGCCATTCATGTCGAACTGGACGAGAATGGAATACCGGACGCTCTCGCCACGGCGCACTTGTTGACAAAGGCGATTAAACCGGAATCTCCCGACTTTATCCTGACGGGTTTGCAATCGGATGACCTTGGTTATGGGCAAACCGGCGTCATGCTCGCCGAACTGCTGGGATACGCCCACGCCACCATTGTTATGGAAGTGGAACCGCAAGGCAACAAAGTCAGGGTTAAACGCGAATTGGAAGACGGCTGGTATCAATACGTCACCTTGCCTTTACCGGCTGTGTTAACGATCCAGTCCGGCATCAAAAAACTTCGATACGCCACGTTAATGGGCATTAAAAAAGCAAAAACGAAAGAAGTTCGGACGATTTCTGTCACGGCGGACGGAGGCGCTGATCTCCATTCACAAGCCGCCACCGCGCAGATCTACCTGCCGCCGAAAAATAAAGGTATTCAAATGCTCTCCGGCGAACCCCGCGCCATTGCGCAGCAATTAGTGGAAAAACTGAAATTTGAGGCTCGGGTGATATGAGCGTTCTGGTTATTTTAGAGCAGCACGGCGGCAAATGGAACCGCCTGTCATTTGAGGCGCTGGCGGCAGCCCGAAAAATCAGTGAGACCAAGAACCTAACCGTCAACGCCGCCGTGCTTGGCAGCGGAGTTGAGTCTCTTGCCCAGGAGACTGCGGGCTATGGCACCGCCACCGTGTTTGCCTTGGACAACCCGCTTTTGGATCAATACACGCCGGAAGGCTACACGCTTGCCATACAGCAGTTGATCGAGTCGCAAACCCCGGAGGTGGTGGTTTTTC
>JBJMGL010000093.1:0-3794 GCA_045807985.1 Bryobacteraceae bacterium | reverse complement strand
CGTTCAAGATGTAGCAGAACCCTCCGCCCAGGAGGGTAGCATTCTAGCGAATGCTCTGGAGTTAGGTCTTTGCGGAACAGATTTCGAACTCATTTCCGCTGAGTACGGCTGGGCTCCGCCCGGAAGCGATCATCTTGTGATTGGCCACGAATCGCTTGGGCTTGTGGAAGAAGCTCCGGAAAATAGCGGCTTTGCAAAAGGGGATTTGATCGTGGGCATCGTGCGCCATCCCGATCCGGTCCCTTGCGTCGCCTGCGGAGCGGGACAGCCTGATATGTGCCGGAATAATAAATACACGGAACGCGGCATCAAGGAAATCAACGGCTTCGCGTCAGAGCGTTGGCGAACCGACCCTGACTTTGCCGTTCGCCTGGATGGGAGTCTACGGGATGTGGGTGTTTTAACGGAACCCACTAGCGTGGTCGCAAAGGCTTGGGATCATATTACCCGCATCGGCGAACGCGCGGTCTGGAAACCTCGGACCGTTCTTGTGACTGGCGCTGGCCCGATTGGCCTCCTAGCGGCTCTGCTAGGTGTTCAGCGTAGCCTCGAAGTACACGTACTCGACCGCGTAAAGGATGGCCCGAAACCCAAGCTCGTGGAAGATCTCGGAGCGAAGTACCACACCGGTCCTGTTAAGAATATTGGCCTTTGCCCCGACGTGATCCTTGAGTGTACCGGCGTCGCCTCCGTCATTGTTGAGACGGTTGAACAGCTCGGCAATGATGGCATTCTTTGTCTGGCTGGCGTCTCCTCGCACGGCCAAAACGTCAATCTCGATATCGGCCGCATGAACCGTACGATGGTTCTGGAGAACAGCGTGATTTTCGGCAGCGTGAACGCCAACCGGCGCCACTGGCAAGCAGCCGAGGAGGCCCTTCGGAAAGCCGACCGCGGTTGGCTGTCGCGTCTCATTACTCGCAAAGAGCCCCTGAACAATTGGCAGGCAGCTCTCCAGCGCCATGATAACGACATCAAAGTTGTCTTGGAATTCGGCAAAAATTAGCTCCGCGCTCTCACGCTCTTTTCTATGGCTCAACTGATCGAAGATTACGCCTTAATCGGCAATAATGCCACGGCTGCATTAGTTGGCCGGGACGGCTCGATTGACTGGCTGGCATTTCCCCGCTTCGACTCGCCTGCCTGCTTTGCCTCTCTGCTCGGATCAGCCGAAAACGGACGTTGGGTGATCGGCCCAAAGCATGAGCGTTTATCGGTCAAGCGTCGTTATCTGCCCGGCACCTTGGTTCTCGAAACCGAGTTTACGACTAGCGAAGGCACCGTTACCCTTACCGATTGCATGGACCGGCGAGGCCAGCATCAGGACGTCATCCGGATCGTTCGAGGCGTGCGCGGCCAAGTATCCATGGTGATGGACTTGGTGATCCGCTACGAATATGGCACGGTAGTCCCTTGGGTGAACCGTAATGCAGCGGGACATTGGCAAGCGATTGCCGGCCCTGACCGCATTGTTCTTACCACGCCCGTCGAGATGCATGGTGAAGAGATGCGCACGCGGGCCGAGTTTCAGGTTTCTGAAGGCGAGGAGGTTCCGTTTGTCCTCACCTGGTCGTACTCCTATGAGAATCTGCCTGCTCCCCTCGATGCTGCCGCTACGCTCAACAACGTGACACATTCCTGGGAGAAATGGTCCAGTAAGCACACGCCCGAAGGGCCATACTGCGAAACGGTTCTTCGCTCGCTCATCACGCTGAAGGCTTTGACGCATCACCGCACGGGCGGCATTGTCGCGGCGGCTACTACTTCATTACCGGAAGAGATCGGCGGCGTGCGGAACTGGGATTACCGTTTCTGCTGGCTCCGTGATTCCACCTTCACGCTGTTGGCCCTTATGGACACCGGCTTCATGGACGAAGCGAAGGCATGGCGCGAGTGGCTCATCCGCGCCGTGGCGGGAAGCCCGGACCAGATGCAGATCATGTACGGGATCGCAGGCGAGCGCCGCTTAACTGAATTTGAGCTGCCGGACCTTCCAGGTTATGAAGGTTCCAGCCCGGTCCGCATCGGCAATGCCGCCTCGGAGCAGTTGCAGCTCGACGTTTATGGCGAAGTTCTCGATGCGTTCTACCAGGCGCGCTGTCATGGCATGGAAAAGCTCGAAGCTGCTTGGAATTTGCAGCGCGCCTTGGTGATCCAAATGGAAAAGATCTGGTTTAAACCGGACGATGGCATTTGGGAGATTCGTGGACCCCGGCGGCATTTTGTCCACTCCAAAGTCATGGCCTGGGTGTGTGTGGATCGCGCCGTGCGCACTATCCAGGAGTTTGGAGAAGATGGCCCGCTGGAGCGATGGATACGGCTCCGCGCTGATATTCATCAGGAAATCTGCCGTTTTGGATTCAGCCAGAGTCTCAACTCCTTTGTCCAATACTATGGCAGCAAGGAGCTGGATGCCAGCCTGCTCCTGCTGCCGGTGGTTGGCTTCCTGCCGCCGGACGATCCGCGTATTCGCGGCACGGTCGATGCGATTGAAAAGAACCTGATGCACGACGGGTTTGTCGCCCGTTATAACACCCACACTTCGGTTGATGGTTTGCCCGGAGATGAGGGCGTTTTTCTGGCTTGCAGTTTTTGGCTGGTCGATAACTATGTCCTGCAAGGCCGCATGGACGATGCTCGCGCCTTATTCGAGCGTCTTATGTCACTGTGCAACGATGTCGGCCTGCTCTCGGAAGAATATGACTCCAAGGAACGCCGCCAGCTTGGCAATTTTCCGCAAGCTTTCTCTCACTTGGCTCTTGTGATTAGCGCTTACAACTTGATGGACCATAGCGAAAAGAAGCCGGCTCACCGCCGTGGTAGCCGTTCACGCAAACCAGCCCCGCTCCACTCAGCAGCACAGTAGGAACTCAGGTTCCATTTTGTAAACGGGTAATGTGCGCCAGATGATGGCGGCAATGCCACGCATACAGCCCTAATGTCCAATCCAGCCGGATCTCTCCTAACCCCGGGTGCCGAATTGTTCGAGCAAACGCATCGTCATCAAGGGTCCGCAACAGAGCCATCCAACGCTGGTGCAGCCCTTCCAAAATCAGCAGCGATGGGCCAATTGGTCCTGTTTTCGCGTCGGGCAATTCCGCCCATTTCGCCTCGTCATATGGCTTGATGGCGGGAGTATTTTCCGTAAGGGCAAGTCGAAACCGAGTATAGCTATTCAGATGGCTATCGGGAAGATGATGCACAACCTGCCGCACGGTCCAGCCGCCTGGACGGTATGGTGTATCAAGCTGTCTCTCCGTCAAACTGGAAACCGTCTGTTTTAATTTGCGCGGCAGCGCCTCAATCTCATCAATCCATTCGGCCCGCTGCTCAGGCGAAATCATGTCAGGCGGCTGGTACCTGCCAACTGGATAACGTAAATCCTCATTTGTATTCATTCAATAAAGTTTCTACTCCGCGATTCAGGGTACTACAGAAATAGGAAGGAAACAGTCCCTGTTGAGTTGAGCCAATGCTGGTGTTTTCTGATACACGTTGTAAGTGCTTATCGAAAGACATCCCTTACCAGCTCTGATTACCGGATTTCTTGTACTGCTGTTTGCATCCTTTGCTTTGTCAGCACATGCTGACCGGCACGGTACGGACGTTCCGGTCTTCGGCTTCGAAGTAGTAAACATTTATCCGCACAACCATTCCGCATTCACGCAGGGATTGGAGTTTCGAGGTGGTTTCCTGTACGAAGGCACAGGGCTCCATGGGCAATCAAGGCTGCGGAAAGTCGATCTCAGAACAGGCCGCGTTCTGGAAGAAACAGCGTTGCCAAATCAATTCTT
>JBJMGL010000092.1:0-2701 GCA_045807985.1 Bryobacteraceae bacterium | reverse complement strand
CGACCGAAACGCATTCCCGTTTCCTTCTTACGTTTTTCTGGAGAATTACCTGCCGCTCTTGAGCGGAATCGAAGTCCTTGAGCGACTCCCGCATTTTCTCTCTTTTGTTCCTTTCGTTCTTTTCGTGGAGGAAATGGATTTCCGCGTCTGCGAACGAGCATCCGAACTGGGCGCGATTGCGTGTTTAGCCAAGCCCTTTAAGGTCGAACATCTGCGGCGCATCCGAGCCTCTGTCGAGCGCTCCTGATGCAAAGTGAATAACTTCCAACTTTATTCCCAAGCGAGTTGTACCCAGCTGGGAATAACCTCAGTAAAGTTTGTTTTTTCGCTCCCTTTCGCGGATTTTTACTGGGAATAACCCCAGAGTAACTTTTTTGAAAAATTTTCTTGTCACCACAATAGGTAGTGTTAGGCTGGGTGACGCTCTCCTATGAGTTGGGGTGCATGGGTTGCACGGTAGGCACCTTTGCCAGCGGATAGGGGGTGGGATTGTCTTATTTCCCCGAGTTTTGCTCTTTCAGGCAGTGCGTGCCTTGTTTGAGCCTCTGTTTTGTTAAACTGTTACAGAAAGGTTTGTCATGATTGATACCCGAAATGAACTTTTGCCCTCCCCCGGAACCAGCAGCCGGCGCCGCGTATCCCCAGGCACTTCCAGCCGCGTTGCCAAAACCGCTTCCCGCTCCAACAAGGCCTTGAAACTGCAACGCGTTTTTAGCAGCGCTAAAACCGCCCCCTTTGATCAAATTGAATGGGATAAACGCACCGCAGAAATTACTGACGACTCGGGCAAAGTTATTTTCAAGCAGGAGAACGTCGAAGTCCCCAAGTCCTGGTCGGTGCTCGCTACCAAGGTCGTCGTCTCCAAATATTTTTACGGCGAACAGAATACTCCCGAGCGCGAGACCTCCGTTCGGCAGCTTATTCATCGCGTCTGCCGCACGATTGCTGATTGGGGCGTGAAGGATGGTTATTTCAGCAAAGCGGATGGCGAAGTTTTTTACGACGAACTCACCTGGCTTTGCGTGAATCAGTACGGCGCCTTTAATTCTCCTGTCTGGTTCAATGTAGGCCTCTATCATCAATACGGCGTCGGCAAAACTTCCGCCAAGGGCAACTGGTTTTACAATCCTCAGAAGGGCGAAGCCGAGCGCGCTCCTACTCAGTACGAATATCCCCAGGGCAGCGCCTGTTTTATTCAGTCGGTGAATGACAACATGGAAGACATCATGCGCCTCGCCTATAGCGAAGCGATGCTCTTCAAGTACGGCTCCGGCACGGGTACGGATTTGAGCCCCATCCGCTCCAGTAAAGAAAAATTGAGCGGCGGCGGCCGCCCAAGCGGGCCCTTGAGTTTTCTCAAAGTTTACGACCAGGTCGCGAATGTCGTGAAGTCCGGCGGAAAAACCCGCCGCGCCGCCAAAATGAACACGCTTCGGGACTGGCACGGCGACATCGAAGAGTTCATCGATTGCAAGCAGAAGGAAGAGAAGAAGGCCTGGGCTCTCATGGAGCAGGGCTATGATGGCTCTTTTAACGGCGAGGCTTACGGCAGCGTCATGTATCAGAACGAAAACCTTTCCGTTCGCGTCAGCGACGAATTCATGCAGGCTGCCGTGGACGGCAAGGAATGGTGGACACGCTCCGTGACCAGCGGCAAACCCCTGCAAAAGAAAGATGCAGCCGCGCTGCTGAACAAAATCGCTGAAGGCACCCACATCTGTGGCGACCCTGGTCTGCAATTCGACGGTGCCATCCAAAAATGGCATACCTGCAAGGGCACCGAGCCAATTCATTCCACGAACCCGTGCAGCGAATACGTCTTCCTCAACAACACCGCCTGCAATCTCGCCTCATTGAACCTCATGAAGTTCAAGCGCGAAGACGGCGTGTTCGATATTGAGCGCTTCAAAGCCGCGGTTCGGATTTACATTACCGCCCAGGAAATCCTGGTCGATAACGCCAGCTATCCCACCAAGGAAATCGCGGAGAACTCCCATATCTACCGCACTCTCGGTTTGGGCTACGCCAATTTGGGTTCGCTCATCATGAGCTACGGGCTGGCTTACGATTCCAATGAAGGTCGCGCTCTGGCTGGCGCCCTCACCGCCATCATGACAGGTCATGCTTATGAGCAATCGGCCGAAATCGCCAGCGTCACGAGTCCTTTCAAAGGTTACCGGGATGCCCGCTGCTCGCATGTGCCGAAACCGCTCGCGAAGGATAATATCGGGTCCATGCTTGGCGTGATCAAACTCCATCGCGAAGCTGTGGAAAGCATTCAGGCCAGCACGGACTTCAATTACCTGAAAGAGGAAGCCCGCCATTGCTGGGACCGCGCCCTTTCACGCGGCCAGGAAGCCGGCTATCGTAACGCCCAGGTCACTGTTCTCGCCCCCACCGGCACCATCGCCTTCCTCATGGACTGCGATACCACCGGCGTGGAGCCGGACATCGCGCTCGTGAAGTACAAACTTCTCGCCGGCGGGGGTAAGCTCAAGATCGTCAATCGCACGGTGCCCGAAGCTCTCAACCGCCTCGGATATACCCAGAAACAAACCGAAGCAATCATCGCCCACATCGAGAAGTTCGACACCATCGAAGACGTGGAGGAGAACGGGCCAATCATTCCGAGCGGCCTCAAGCCCGAGCATCTCTCCGTATTCGATTGCGCCTTCAAAGCCTATCGCGGCAAACGCAGCAT
>JBJMGL010000091.1:0-3108 GCA_045807985.1 Bryobacteraceae bacterium | reverse complement strand
CAGGTGATGAAATTGTAACTCCACCTCACCTTGAGAGTTTATTCCGCCCGTAGCGCCTGCATCGGCTCAATCGAAGCAGCCCGTCGCGCTGGCACAACAGAAGCCGCGCAGCCGATAACAAGCAAACCGCCGGTCACCGCCAGATACGTCGGAAGATCCACAGGCGACACCCCGAACAAAAAGCCTCGAACCACCCGCCCGGCAACCAACACCAGGGCTACCCCCGCCGCCAAACCACCCAAAATCAGAATTGATCCCTGTCGTAAAATCATTAACAGCACGGAGGCCCGGGTAGCACCCACTGCCATTCGTAAAGCGATCTCGCGCTGGCGATGGCTGACTAATTGCGCCAACACGCCGTACATCCCAGCCATCACCATGCACACCGCGAGCGCGGCAAAGGAGCCAATCAGATACAATCCGGCCTCTTGGCTGATATTGGCCCGCTCCATCGTCTGCTTCATGGTTCGAAAGTTCTCCACCGCGTAGTGAGGAGCGTAGCGCCGGAACACACGCCGGATCGAAGAAGACATATCGGCGTGATTGCTCGTTCTTACCGCAAAAGACACAGACGTTTTGAGAAGGGCTGAACAGAACAGCGATGTCGGCGGAATCTGTAGAAACGGCAAATAAGCCTCCGGCAAAGTGGGAATGTTCACGTTCTTCTGCGTCGTATCCGCCAGTACTCCCACAATCGTGTAGGGCTTCGCCATTCCATTTTTTTTGCCGAAGTCGAGCTGATGTCCAAGAGGATCATCATGGGGGAAATATTTTTTAACAAAGCTCTGGTTAACAACGGCAACAAACGGTTGCTCCGGCCCATCCGCTTCTAAGATGGTCCGGCCACGAAGCAGAGGAATGCCCATGATCCGCGGATAATGAGCACTGATCACATTCACGCGCGTGCGATTGCCCTTCTGTTGCTGCTCGCCTCGTCCCAGGACTTTGAACTTAGCTCTCAAATCGATGCCGCCGTCAAATGGCAGTGCGGTAACCAGTGCTGCTCCTTCGACAGCAGGCAACTGTTTTAACTCTGCCAGAATCGGAGCATAAATTTGAACCGCCACGGATGCCTGTTGATGTTCTGATTCGTCGGAAAGGGTAATACCCGAAACTCCAACGGCGTCGGCCGGCATGGCATTGAACGTCGTGATACCGTCCGTGACAAACCCAAAATGCGCGTGCTCCAGATTCCACAGCGTCCTGAAGATCAGGCCGGTGGCGATCAGTAAAACCACGGAAAGCGATACTTCGCCAGCAATCAGCCATCGGCTCAACCGGGAACGCGAGCCTTTCGACCCAAGCGCGCGGGAAGCGGCTTGCAAGGCTCCTTGCGGGTCCGTTCGGGTCGACAGCCATGCGGGAATAAGCGAGGAAAGAATCGTACACGCGGCGGCAATGAGCAGGAGGACAACCAGAATTTCCCATCGCAACTGGATCTCATGGCTCCTCGGAAGCAGACCAACTGGCAGCTTTTGAATCGCTTGCAGGAACAGCCAAGCCAGGAACAGCCCAAGCACTGCCCCCAGCACGCTTATAACGCCTCCCTCGCAAGTCAATTGACGCGCCAGTTGCAGCCTGTTCGCGCCCACCGCCGCGCGGACAGCCAGTTCCTGCTGGCGCGCGAGAAAACGCGATAACTGAAGATTGGCCACATTGGCACACGCAATCAACAGCACCAAAATTAATGCCGCAGTTAAAGCAAGAAACGCCGGCCGCACGGAACCTGTGAGTGAGCCCACGTAACTCGACAGGAGAAAACTCGGCGGCTCGCGTTGGGAGCTATCCAGACTTCGAACGCGCTCTGCGAGCGCGTCCAGCTCGGCCTGGGCCGCCCGAAAGCTGACTCCCGCCTTTGTTTTCCCGAGGACCCGCAAGAACCGGAAGCCGCGTTCCTTCAGCATTTCGGGTGTCGGTTGCAACGGCAGCCAAACCGCGTTGGTTTGGTCTGGAGCGGCAGCCATAAACCGGAACGTGTCCGGCAGCACGCCCACAATCTTATGCGGCATTCCATGTAGCCGCACCTGTTTACCAAGGACGCGGGGATCACCGGCAAACGTTTGTTTCCAAAAACCGCTCGACAGTACGATCACGGGATCAGCGCCTGGTTGCGCGTCAGCTGCAGTCAGACCGCGCCCTAGGGCAGTCCGCACGCCCAGCATCGAAAACAAATTCGGCGTGACACGAGGAGCGAAAACGCTTTGCGTGGTTTGCGAGGTCTCGACCACCCCCACATCTTCGGCATAACCCGCAACGTCTTCCAGTTGCCGGCAATGCTCCCGGATATCACGGTAATTGAGCCACGAAGTATCATTCGCTGGCCCCTCTTTCGAACCGGAAATATCAACCAGGCGCTCCGCATCCCGGTAAGGCAAGGATCGCAGAAGAACACTATCGGTCACCGTAAACATCGCCGTGTTCACGCCAATACCGAGCGCCAAAGTCACAATAGCAAGAAGAGTAAAACCCCGGTGTGCGCCCAGTTGCCGGAACGCATACCGCAGGTCTTGCAGCACTGTGCCCAAGAACAGCTCCTACAGGTAAATCGAATGAACCGATGCACTCGAAATGCCATCAGTATGAGCTTCTATAAGGAAGCGGATCGCCTACCGCCAAGCTCGAAATATACGAGGAAACCCTATATTTAGCACAATATCGTACATCCAGGGCTACTTGTATCCTAACTCCTGTCGTGTAGACAGGTGCCACTTCCCTGCCGCGCAAGTCAGCTTGCCCTTTGCTGAATTCACAATCGCCCCAGGAGAGTAGCTGCCATCCTGACAAGCGCAGAGTTGGGCAGAGGAGGATGCTCTCGGTTCACATACCGTTGGTTGCAGCTTAGGAAGCATCACCACTGTGCGACTCCGGTCCCGCGCCTCTGGCGTGGTGCGTGCCCATAACGGCTTGCTAAAGGATTCTACGCACAGCTGCTGTTTTCCCTCTAACTCAACCGTTGTGCCTTCTAAGTAACGTCAGTTCGATGTGACAAAAAGCAGAACTCTTTTGGAATGGGGTAGATGTAATCTACCGCTGGAGTTTGGACATTCAAGCGGCAGCGGAGAGAATCATCTGCTGGTAACTGCTATGTGCCTCCAGCGTTTCCACGGT
>JBJMGL010000090.1:0-7893 GCA_045807985.1 Bryobacteraceae bacterium | reverse complement strand
TCGGGGCCTGCCCTGGCAGCGCCCGCGGGCACCACTCCCGCGCGGGCGGCACCAGCCCTAGGCGGAGGGTGCCCTCTTCAGCAGGGTGAAAAGGCCCGGCCGGAGAGCCGGGCTGAGACAGCGCGGCCAGGGCCCACCGGTGACTTCCGCTTTCGCTGTGCTCAGACTTCCGTTTTGCCCATTATGGGCCGCACGGTACACCGTCGAACGGGCGCACAAGAGAAATGATGCCGGGCTCACCAAAGCACGATGCGAAGTGCCAGCCCATGGCCGCGCCGGACCCCTCGCCCCTCTGCTACTAAACGAGCTTGTTGGGGGGAGCCATTTCGATGACAAGGCGGGTAGGCACGGCAGCTTCTCCTCGACGATCCGCTGGATGGGCGCCGTTCCGGTTTCGTGGATGAGACGGCCGTTGCTTTTACAACCTTACGGGAGTGTCCCATTGGGTTGCGGTCTGATTTAGCCACAAAAGATTTAGCACCCACCCGGCGCTTATCTCGCGGACCTGTTCCTTCACTGATTCCATGCTCCCTGGCTCCATCAGAGCCTACCTTTGCGCAAGCTCGGGTGACGCGCCTGACTGAATCTTCTCCGCTCGCAGAAGGTCCACGTAGCTGCGGACCTCCTCGTCCAGATCAATCTCAACGCGTCTGCGGTCGAGAGTATTACGAAAGGCGTTTTGGAACCATTTCCAGACAGCCATCCTGCGGCTCTCTCATGCTTTCAGGGCATTGGCGATGCCCAATGAAATTTGGTTCCACTGCTCGGTTTCGACCGTCAACTGCCGCTGTCCGGACTTGGTCAACTCGTAGTATTTGGCGCGCCGATTAGTTTCCGATTCTCCCCACTTCGATGAAAGCCAACCAGCCTCCTCCATCCGATGTAGCGCCGGAAAAAGCGAGCCTGGCTTAACATTGAACGTGTCTTGGGTCATTTGCTCAATACGCCGCGATATGGCTAACCCGCGCAGTTCCCCGCCCTTAGCGCCTTCAGAATGAGAAAGTTAAGCGTACCTTGCAGAAGCCTCATATAGAATTACTATATGAAGCTACTTGCCATTCATACAGGATGTCAATAGGAAAGCTATCATCGCTCCCGTGTGAGATGGCTTTCTATCCTTACAAATGATTTTGCGTGCCTGCAACGGAACCTTTTCGAACCTGAACCGTATTAAAACGTAAGCTGCAAATCCGCGTTCTTTATGGGACGATGGTTTTTAGCCTCTCTGCAAGCAGGTTTCGTGACTTTATCTCGTTTTTCTCTCGTTTCGATATTTGTGTGTGCTCCCGTGCTCACGCTGACTATTTCTTCCTGTACAAAGAAACAAGCGCCGAATCCCATGGCTGCCATGATGGCGTCGGCAGCGCCGGTACGCGCTGTTTCCGCCGCAGCCGCGGATGTTCCGCTTACCATTTCCGCAGTCGGGAACGTGGAGGCGATAGCCAGCGTTGATGTGAAGTCGCGGGTTGCCGGTCAGATTCTACGAGTCAATTTTCAGGAAGGCCAGAATGTGACAAAGGATCAATCGCTGTTTGAGATCGATCCTGAACCGCTGCAGCGGCAGATCGCTCAAATCCAAGCGGATTTGGTGAAAGATGCAGCTTTGGAGAAGGAGGCGCGGGCCAATGTCGCTAAGGATGAAGCCACGATGAAGCAGGCACGCGCGGCGGCGGACCGGGGTTTGGCGCTCTCCAAGGAAGGAATTTTCTCCAAGGAGCAAACAGAGCAGGTAGTGGCAACAGCGGATTCGGTGCAAGCGTCGTTAGAGGCCGATAGAGCAGCCGTAGAGAGCGCCATGGCCTCGCTGAAGGCTGATCACGCGCGTTTGGCGCAAACACAGTTGCAACTGAGCTACACAACCATTACAGCGCCTATTAGCGGGCGCGCCGGAGCAATTGCGGCGAAAGCGGGAAATCTGGTGAAGGACAACGATACGGCGCTGGTGACGCTGCTGCAGATGTCGCCGATTTATGTTTCGTTCGGCGTGCCGGAACAGATGTTGCCGGAAGTGCGGAAATATAACGCTCGCCGTCCGTTGCTGGTGCAGGCGTCGCCGGATACGGAGACAAGCGTTACTGGATCTCTTCGCTTTATTGATAATTCAGTTGACAATACAACAGGCACGATTAAGTTAAAAGCTGAGTTTGCCAATCCGAATCACAGTTTATGGCCTGGGCAGTTTGTGAATGTGCAGGCACAACTGAATGTAGAGCGCAATCGTATCGTCGTGCCGAGCCGGACGGTGCAGACCGGTCCGCAAGGCAAATACGTGTGGGTGATGAATGGGAATAGCGCTACGGTGACCATGCGGCCTGTTCAAGTTTTACGTAATTATCAGCCGTCCCCATCAAACGAGCAGGCGGTGATTGGAAGCGGTTTGGAGCCAGGGGAGATGGTGATTTCCGAGGGTCAGATGCGTTTGGCTCCCGGCATGAAAGTGCAATTGCTGAAAACCGAGTCACAGGCGGGATCGAGCGGTGCGGTCCCGTCCGGCAAATCGTAGTAGTTAGGGGAGTTCGGGTGAGCATTCCATGAGATTTACTGATTTATTCATTCGCCGGGCGATCACGACCACTTTGCTGATGGCTGGCATCTTGATCTTCGGAATCCTGAGTTACACAACGCTGCCGGTTAGCAACTTGCCAGCGGTGGAGTATCCGACTCTTCAGGTTTCCGCGAGCTTGCCTGGGGCTAATCCAGATACGATGGCATCGTCAGTCGCAACGCCGCTGGAATCAGAGTTCGCGACGATTGCGGGAATCAACAGCATGTCGTCTTCAAGCGGATTAGGTTCCACAAACATTACGCTGCAATTTGATCTAAGTCGGAATATCGATGCGGCGGCGCAGGACGTGCAAGCCGCTATTTCGCGTGCGCAGGGCAATCTGCCCACGAACATGCCCGCGCCGCCTTCCTATTCAAAAGTCAATCCGGCGGAGCAGCCGATTCTTTATATCGCCGTCTCGTCCAAGACGATGCTTCCTTCGCAGTTGGATGAGTATGCCGAGACCATGATGGCCCGGCGTATCTCCATGGTCAGCGGCGTGGCGCGAGTGCGGGTTTTTGGAGCGCAAAAGTTTGCAGTTCGCGTGCAGGCTGATCCGGAAAAGCTGGCGGCCCGGCAGATTGATTTGGAAGAAGTCCGCAACGCGCTGTCGAGCGGCAGCTTGAGCATGCCCGCCGGTTCGCTATATGGCGCGACAAAAGCTTATACAGTGCAATCCAACAGTCAGTTGACGACTGCGCCGCAGTTTGCGCGGCTGATCGTGACTTACCGCAACGGGAGCCCGGTACATCTGGATGAGTTGGGGAACGTGCTGGACAGCGTCAGGGACAACAAATCGATATTCTGGATCAATCAGCAGCGGAGCATCGTTTTGGCGGTGCAGAAGCAGCCCGGCTCGAATACGGTGGAAGTGGCCGACGCGGTAAAGGCGCTGCTTCCCGTGATGCAGCAATCCATGCCCAAAGGAATTGAAATTGGGCGTGCATTCGACGCTTCGCAAAATATTCGCGAATCGATTGCGGACGTCAAGTTTACGCTAGTTCTCACAATCTGCCTAGTAATTCTGGTCATTTTCGTATTTCTGCGGAACGTTTCCGCAACGATCATTCCCAGTCTGGCGGTGCCGCTTTCACTGCTGGGCACGTTTGGGGCGATGAAGCTGCTTGGCTTCACAATTGACATGCTTTCCATGATGGCGATGACGCTGTCGGTCGGATTCGTGGTCGATGACGCGATTGTGATGCTGGAAAACATCGTCCGACACATGGAGATGGGCAAATCGCGCATGCAGGCCGCGATCGAGGGTGCGCGCGAGGTAGGATTCACGATTGTTTCGATGACGGTCTCACTGGTGGCCGTTTTTATTCCGGTGCTGTTCCTAGGTGGAATTATTGGTCGCCTGCTGCGTGAATTTTCCATCACCATCGCGGTAGCCATTCTGATTTCAGGCGCGATCTCGCTGAGTTTGACGCCCATGCTGTGCAGCCGCTTTTTGCGCCACGAAAGCCATCCAACCGGAGCCTTCTATCGCTGGTCGGAAAACTTTTTCGTTTGGCTGAACAGCACGTACCGGCGCACGCTGTTAGTAGTTCTGCAGCACCGGCGTTTCACGCTGCTGGCCAGCCTGGCGCTGACGGTTGCGACGCTTTATCTGTTCGTTGTGATGCCGAAGAGTTTCATGCCAACCGTGGACCAGGGATTTATGTTCGGCGGTTCGGAAGCGGCCCAGGACACATCGTTCGAGGAGATGGTGCGCTTGCAGCAAAAAGCAACAGACATTATCGCCAAGAATCCCTGGGTGAATAGTTTCGGTTCGGGCACGCCCATGGGAGAACAGAATACCGGTTTCATATTTGCGCAATTCAAGGAAGATAAACACAGGCCCAAGGGCAATGTGATTATTGGCCAGTTGCAGCAGCAGTTCGCGTCCATACCAGGACTGATGGTGTTTTTGCGGCAGCCCCCTCTCATCACCCTGGGGCAGAATGAAGGCCGCGCTCAGTATTCCCTGGCGCTGCAGGACGCCGATGTGACGGAGCTTTACAAATGGGCGCCGGTGCTCGAAAACAAGCTGCATTCCATTCCAGAGTTGCAGGCTGTTTTTAGTGACTTGCGCCTGGGCAGCCCAAGACTGAATGTGCAAATTGATCGCAACCGCGCGCTGGCCCTGGGGGTGACACCGGATGCTATTGCCAACACGCTTTACGATGCCTATGGCAACCGGAAGGTATCCACGATCACGGCATCCTCCGATCAGTACGACGTGCTGCTGGAGGTCCTGCCGGAGTATCAGCGCAATCCCGCAGCGCTTAACCGCCTGTATCTGCGCTCCAATCAGGGGAAGATGGTTCCGTTGTCGGCGGTTGCTGATATTAAGCAGACCGTGGCGCCGTTGAGCGTGAATCATATCGGGCAATTACCGGCTGTTAATCTTCAGTTCAATACGAAGCCCGGAGTGGCTCTAAGTCAGGCCACGACTTTGGTCCAGCAGGCAGCGCAGCAGTTGGGCATGCCATCCACGGTTGGATTTACTTTTCAGGGCACGGCGGCGGCTTTCCAGAACTCGATCAGCGGACTTGGTATTTTGCTGGTGATTGCGGTGCTGGTGATCTATCTGGTGCTGGGCATCTTGTACGAGAGCTTTATTCACCCGATCACGATTCTGTCTGGCTTGCCAGCCGCGGGATTGGGGGCGCTGCTGACGCTTCTTCTGTTTGGAGAGGATCTGAATCTTTACTCGTTTGTCGGGATTATTTTGCTGCTTGGCATTGTGAAGAAGAATGCCATCATGATGATCGACTTCGCTATTGAAGCGGAACGGAAAGAGGGCAAGTCTCCGGAAGATGCGATCTTTGAAGGATGTTTGCAACGTTTCCGGCCCATTATGATGACGACAATGGCGGCGCTGCTGGGCACGCTGCCGGTTGCGTTTGGAACGGGCGCGGGCGGCGAAGCGCGGCGTCCTCTGGGTATTGCGGTTGTGGGCGGATTGGTGGTTTCGCAACTGCTGACCCTGTATATTACGCCGGTGATCTATCTTTACCTGGATCGTTTCCAGACATGGCGTAGCAAACGCAAGGCTTCTTCCGTTCAAGCGGCGATGGGCTGGCAAGAGGAAGAGAGCCTGGTTAAGTAGTAGGACTATCTATTAGCGTCATTTGAAGTAGCCCAGTACCCTGGTCGTGCTCGAATCAGGGCGTCGGGATGGTTCTTGATTTGCAGTTGCAAATGATGGAACTGAGGCGTCTGCTCCAGATCGGGCGTAAATGAAAGCAGGTATCGGCTGTGAACCTCTGTTCCCAGCCGAATCAAATCGTTTTCAAGCTTGGCTTTGGTTTCGAATCGAAAGCGTTGGCCCCCTGTCACGTCCATCAGGGCCTTGACCGTGTTTTGCTTTGTCAATCGGGCGATTTCGGTGAACACCAAACCTCCGCCTGATGGCCGATAATCCTCCGGCTTGGTCGTGAACGGAGTCAGGTAAGCCGAATACGTCAAACTGTAAATTGTTGCTCCCGTGCGTTGAATTTTGGGAATCAGGTTGGAGAGCTTCTCCTCGCTTCCCCGATCCCTGCTTTCGCCAATAATAAGAATGTTGGCGCGTCTGGAGCCAGGGCGGTTCATCAGCATATCGAGAGCTTTATCCACGGCGTCAATCATTCGTCCGTCCATGGTGTCTGCCGGTTTTAAGTTGTGGAAAGCTTGAGAAATTGCATCGGCATCGGTGGTGAAATCCTGTGCCACCTTGATGTGATCGTCAAAAGTCACAACGGCTGCTTCGCCATTAGCACCCACAACTGCCTCTGGAATCATGACCCCGACCTTTCGAACTTTCGCAAGAGCCGAAAGAGTGATGTCGCTTGTCTGGATTAGAGTTACAAGCGCGACCGGTGCCAGTCCAGAATCGACGGTATCAACGCGCACGGGTCGAGGTTTGCCGTCGTCTAGCAGAAGGAAATCAGAAGAATGGAGATCATATATGACGCCATGCCGATCCGCGACGCTGACAGGAACAGTCACGAGGGGGACAGTAGTACGGATCGTTGGCTGTTGGCCGTGCAGCTGAGTCGTAAACAGCGCAGCCGTAAATAGAAAGGCAAAGCTGTGTCCACATATGCGCACCAATCCCAACTTACGCTATAGCGTTTCGGGTCACGCCCGAAAATTGAGATTTACAGTACTTGAGTCTCCTATTCCAAACCGATGAGTATATGCCGGGTACAATCGTCGGAAAAGCGTTAAACGTTGATGCGGATGAAAATTGTGCAAGTTGGAGACCCAGTGTTGCGGCAAGAGGCGCGGACACTAACAAAAGAAGAGATTCGCAGCCGGGAAATTCAGGATCTGATTGCGGCGATGCGCGAGACCATGTATGACGCTCCTGGGGTTGGGCTGGCAGCGCCGCAGATTGGACTGGCATTGCGGTTGGCCGTTATTGAAGATAAGCCGGAGTATCTGAAGGATGCGCCGCCAGCGTTTCTCAAAGAGCGGGAAAGGAAGCCGGTGCCGTTTCATGTGATCGTCAATCCGCAATTGAAGGTTGGCGATGGGGAAAAGGTCAGTTTCTACGAAGGTTGCCTGAGTTTAGCTGGCTTTACGGCGGTGGTGCCGAGAGCGCATAGCGTCAGGGTGGAGTGCTTGGATCATCGCGGAGAGCCCAAAATGATTGAGGCTTCGGGCTGGTATGCGCGAATTTTACAGCATGAGATTGATCATTTAAATGGAACCGTGTATATCGACCGGATGCATCCCCGCACTTTTAGCACGATCGATCACTTTAATGCGCTTTGGAAAGACCGGTCGATGGCGGAAATAAAGCGCCTGTTGGATTGGGAACGGTAAAGTCCCGCAACACGGGGTAGACTTCCAGCAATGAGGGGGGCGCGTTCACAGGTTTTCCGGTCAACAGAGCGGTGAGTTCGAGAGCGTTCACGATTCCCTTCCCTCCATAAGTGTTGTTAGCTATTACATAGGTGTCTTTCACTGCACGACCGATTGCTTTGATCCGGTCGAGCCAAGGGCCGAGTTCTTCGGGAGAGTAAAGATAGTCGTAACGCTGTCCGGCGTACTGGTTTCCGGTCCACCAGCTTTCGTAATTGCGGCCATGCAGACGCACGTATCCAGTTTGTGAGGTGGTTCGAGCGGAGGGCGGGATGGAACCTTCAAAGATGGGCTGGTCGATGTTGCAAAGACCAATGCCGAGTTGTTCCAACAGGTTCAGCACGTTTGCTTCGTTCCAACTGGCGTGGCGGAATTCCATGACTAGGGGGTAATCCCTGAATTGCGAATGCAGTTTTCTAAGATAAGCGCGGTTCTCGTCGGTGTTTTGGAAGGACCAGGGAAATTGAAGAAGAACGGCTCCCAGGCGGTCCGCTTCGGTTAAGGGCGCG
>JBJMGL010000089.1:0-4677 GCA_045807985.1 Bryobacteraceae bacterium | reverse complement strand
TAGTCAATGCCAAACCCGCCGTTTTGAGCTGCTCGTTATGGCACATTGCGCAGTTCTGCTTTATAAAGCCAGCGACATTTTGATCGAAATTTGCCTGATTTGCTCCAGGTTTGCTGTCCGGAGTAGCAGTCCGTGGATAGACAACAAAAACACCAAATACCGCTACAAATCCAATCCAGCTAGCGACTCGCAGGAGCTTCCCTTGAGGGAATGTGCGTTGTTTCAAGTCTGACGGAGACCTCAGATGGAATGCCCCGAAGCAGGACAAGATTACTCTGCTTGTGGGTCTCTGTCTATCACATCACATTTCTCGACGAATTGCACCAGCAATTTGTGTAATTCGTACTACGGTCAGAAGTAAAACTTCACTCCGAGCTGGAACTTGCGCGGCTGGTAATTGCTGTCCATGGTATCCCGAATGCGTCCAAAAGTGGAATTGGTGAAAACGCCTGTAGTGGTCGTTGGAAAGCCAAAGTTCGGATGATTTGTTAGGTTCACCGCATCGGCGCGAAGCTGCAACCGATATCGCCCGTTCTCCGTGTAGTAGATGTTCTTCGCGAAAGTTGCATCCAGGTCGAAGTAGCCGGGACCACGGAAGAAGTTGCGGCCAGTGTTCGAAACGCTGCCCGCAGCCGGAATGCTGAACTGTCCCCGCTGTGCGTCGTTGAAATAAAAGTAATAGCTGCTGGCCGGATCAATAAATACCTCGCCGGCATCACGCGAACAGCCGCTGCAGTTGGCAGGCGTTTGCCGGACATTTGAGAATGTGTTACTCCCGGCATAGACCGTAAAGGGCCGTCCGGATTGCCACGTAATGAACCCGCTCACTTGCCAGCCGCCTACCAAGTGCTGCACAAAGCCGTTCGCATTTGCCAGAAAACGCTGGCCTCTGCCAAAAGGAACTTCATAGACAAGATAGGACTGAATCACATGTGTCCTGTCAAAATCCGACAGGGCGTAATTTCCCCGGCGATTGTAAATATCAAGCGGAGTATTGGCTGCCGTTTGCGATGTCCCAGTACCCACAACCGTAAAAGCAGGATCAAAGGACCGCGTATCCAGCGACTTTGACCACGAATACGAAATCTGCCCTTCCAGGCCGCTGGATAAGCGGCGCTGCAACTGTACCTGCAATGAGTGGTAAGTGGAAAAGTCGTTCGAGTCAATGACGTTGACCCCACCATTGAACTGGTTATACGGAATGAAGAAGTTTGGGTTCTGGCCGGACAGCGCCACCACCGATACCCCTCCTTGCAACCGCGTTGCGAGCGCATTCGCTACTGTAGCGACCGAATTGGTGCTAAGCTGCGCGGCGTACAAACGCCGCACCATCTGCGATCCCGTTTCATTCGCGCCCCGGCGGCTATCGGCCAATGTCAAGGAATTCATCAGCGGGCTATCACTGCCTGCTTTCACGACGTTGAAGGCGTCCACAAAGCCGTTACTGGTAATGTTGGTCTGATTGATGTTATATCCGCCAAACAGGTGGTAAGCGCGGCGGCCAAGATAATCCAGCTCCACGATGGTGTTCCGGGCCACTTCACGCTGCAAGCTGAGTCCCCACTGATGAGTGGTGGGCATCTTCATGCTCGGATCAACGACGGTGGTAGTAGCGTTGCCATAGGTGGCCGGTGTTAACAACTGGCTCGGTGTCTGGTTTGGCGGAGCAAGCGGCGAGAGACCCGCCAGCCGCCCTCCTCCCTGCGCGTAAGTCTGGTCGACAATAGCCGTGGTACTGCCCGGCAAATTGGCGAACACCGCCGAGGAGAGCGAAAATGTATTCAACCGGTCGTAAGCAATTCGATAATTGCCGCGAATGGAAGTCTTGCCGGAACTGAACGGGTCCCAGGCGAATCCAATCGACGGGCCAAAGTTGCGCCAGGAGTTGTTATAGAGTTGGCCGGGTACCCAACTCAGGTTGTTATTCGGAGCCGCGCCGACTGCTACCGCTTGATTGGGACGCGTAATCGTATTGGTGGTGGAACCGGGCGCCATCTTGATCTCCCAGCGCAGGCCAAGATCAATCGTCAGGTTCGGCTTCACCTTCCAGGTGTCCTGCCCGTAAAAGTCATACTCCGGCCACAGCGCCTGAAACTGAAGCTGGCCCGTCGTGAACTGGTTGCCCTGCGCCACAAACCCGCGTGTCACGCTCCCTACGCGGCCCAACAGAAAATTGATGTTGCTTTGGAAATTCGGAAGGTCAAAAGTCGTGTTCAGCCCAGAGGGAAGGCGAAAAGTGGCTGAGTCAACCGGATTCGTGCTCGTGCTGAAATCTACTTCCGTGGTTGAATTGTAACCGCCAATGGAGCCGCGAACATCGTCCTGGCGCTGATAACGAAGATTAGTTCCGACCTTAATGGTATGCGCGCCTTTTACATAGCTGAGGTTATCTACAAACTGCCACGTGTTCAGCGTTCGCACATTGGAGAAGTCATACTGAGCCGTAGTGTCTATCGGTGTGAATTGAGACACGGACGGAGGCAGTATGGTGATTTTATTTAAATCAGCCGGTTGCAGAAACAGAAAAGCAAAATGATTCTGGCCCACGACCATCTCGTTCGTTAAATTAGCTGTTGGGTTCCATCGCCAATTCGCCGCAAAACTGCGCGGCTCGCGAATGGTGCTGACCAAACAGCCGGTGCCGGGAAACACCGCCAGTCCTGTATTTGCGTTATCGCAATTGGTATCCTGGCTACCCCAACTGCCGCGAAAGAAGAATGTATTTTTGGAGTTCAAAAGGAAGTCTGTCTTAAATGTTTGGTCGTGCTGCCGTTCCTGCTGAGGCGCTGAAAAGTTAAACCCAGCCGTATTTAATCCGTCGCCGACAGTGAAATTGTTGGGCAGCGGCGTCTGCGCAATCAGGGCTTGTGTAGCGCGATCCAGCCCTCCACGTTGCGGGTCATTCGTTGCGACATTATATGCGCCAATATTCAAGCCGGGCAGGGGATTGCCAGCCGCATCCACCGAAGCACCTGCTATACCTGCCGGACGATTCCGCCCGCCATTCACATAACGCAACAGACCCTGACGCGCCGAGGCCGTATATACCGTGCGCGTCACCTGAAAGGAATTCAGCGCCGCCAGCGCCTGAACATTGGCAAAGATAAACCATTTATTTTTAACAATCGGTCCGCCAATGCTGCCGCCGTAAATATTCTGGACAAACTGCGCCTTGCCAAGGCCGTTGATGATGTTGTTGTAATCCGTGGCATTGAGCCGCGGCGTCCGGTAAAAGTAAAATCCCGTGCCATGAATTTCATTTGTGCCTGACGAAGTCACCAGCGAAACCTGCCCACCGCTGTTTCTGCCGTAATCCGCTGTCGGATTGCTGGTAATGACGCGATATTCCGCGAGCGCGTCGGGATTGACGTGAACGGGCGACAGGTTTGATCCACCGGCGCTCGTTTCATTCGAGTCAATACCATCCACTGTGTAATTCCAGGAACGGTCCCGTGCGCCGTTTACATGGATACCCCCGCCACTATTGGAGCCGCTGACAACACCCGGCTGAATCAGGACTAGATCCAGCGGATTGCGCCCGCGCGTTCCGACAATCGGCAGTTCGCGGATACTGCGTCCAGTCAACAGATTGCCAATATTGCCCGACGTGCTGGTTTGCACCTGTTCAGCCGTGCCGCTCACTTCGACCGACTGTGTCATGGAGCCGAGTTCCAGTGTCACATTCAAAGTCATCGGCTGCCCAATCGTGACGGCATTGCTGCGGGACTGAAACTTCTTAAACCCTTGCGCCGTGACTTCCACGGTGTATTGGCCCACCTGCACCGAGTCAAAGACATAAGTCCCGGAACTGCTCGTTACCGTATGAAAGGCGGCCTGTGTTCCTTCGTTGGTGAGGTCAACCGAAGCATTGGCAACAGCCGCCCCGCTACTATCAACTACCGTCCCAAGCGCCCGCGATGTCGTTCCCTGCGCATACAAAGACATGACGGACAGAACAACCCCAAGTGCAAACTTTCTCATTTAGCGAGTCAGTTTAGCACCAATAACAATTCCGTGTCCTATGGATTAACTGCGGATACTTAACAAAGTGCCAGTTACCAAATTGTCTGAATCTGCGATGTCCGAATTTTGGCATCTCGACTGACTAAGGGCAGGTTCAGCACCAAAGCTGTTGCAGCAATCACGTGGTCAGGTAGATCTGGCACAAGTTGTCGGTCGATTGAATGAACCGCGTCTACGACGTTTTGGTCAAGCAGAGCGAGGCTGAACGGTCCAATAGGATTATCAATCGCCTTTCGTAAGCTCGTGTAAGTGGATGCTGGTATACGCCCTTCCTCTATAAGGTAGACAAGTTCAACCAGACTGATAGACGGAATGAGAATAGGATCTCTACTCTGCGTAGTTTGATCCAGAATAAGACCTGCGGTTTGGGAAAGTCGTGGGTAATCCAGGAAATACCAAACAGCCGCATGAGTATCAACCACAACGCTTGGCATCAGATATCAGCACGAGGAAAACTGCCCCACATCTCCTTCCGGGCTTCATCAATATCCTCAGCTGATAGGGAAAATCCAAGATTTGCCCAGATTCCTCTGCCGGATTCAAAGAGACTCCGCCAGCTTTAGCACTTCAGCCTGCTTGTCGGGAGACAAAGCACACACAGCGTTCAGGATCGATTGCTCAAGCGTCATGGCGAGTTTGTACCTCAAGATTTGG
>JBJMGL010000088.1:0-15266 GCA_045807985.1 Bryobacteraceae bacterium | reverse complement strand
GCCGTGGAAATCTTGCGCAAACGCAACGTAAGACGGCTCTTATACCGGGCCGCCGTATTCTTCTTAATGATGCCCCACTTTGCCGCGCGATCCACAAGGGAGAACGTTTTCGGAAGCATTTGCGTTGCGCCCTGCGCATCCTTTTGCTCCAGCAAACGGCGCATAGCCCGAATCTGATGCCGCAACCGCGACTTCCGAATGCGATTGACCGCTGTCCTTCTCTCTGTCACCCGGACGCGCTTCAACGCCGATACTGTATTTGCCATGAACTTACAAATCCTACCTGTTTAAATCTATCCCTACTAGGATACCTAAATAGGCCCACTTTGAGCAAACGACAAACATCCCGGCAAGCGACAATGTTCATATGATTGCCACCTCATCCCCAGCCTTCCTATCAAAGGTTCGCTCTTATATCGGGTACTTCCTTGTGCTGGTGGCTGTAATTATTGTTTATCTTCTCATTCGCGCTTACGGCGATACTCTTACCGCACCGGCTCCGCTCCATCCTATGGACGGCGCCGTTTCACAAATCCATGTCAACGACTTCTTGCATGTCCTTTTAGCCCTCTCGTTGGTAATAGCCACGGCGCGAGGCTTAGGTTCGCTTTTTCGCTTAATTCACCAGCCGCCCGTGGTCGGCGAAATGATTGCAGGTATATTGCTAGGACCGTCCCTCCTAGGGCAAATTGCTCCCCATATTTCCGCCTACATTCTGCCGCATTCCATCGCACCCCTCTTGAACGTGATCTCCCAGGTAGGGGTCATTCTGTACATGTTCCTGGTCGGCCTGGAACTTGATCTGTCGCTGCTGCGTGCCAGGGCTCACTCCACAATAGCCATTTCGCACGCCAGCATTGTTGTCCCCTTCCTGCTAGGAGCAAGTCTGGCGCTGCTCCTGTATCCCCGGCTCTCCACAAGCGACGTATCCTTTACTGCTTTTTCCCTGTTTCTAGGCGCGTCCATGTCAGTGACGGCCTTCCCGGTTCTGGCTAGAATCTTGACCGACCGCCGCATCCATAAAACCAAAATGGGCACGCTCACGTTGGCTTGTGCCGCCATCGATGACGTAAGTGCCTGGTGTTTGCTCGCTTTCGTTGTCAGCGTGACGCAATCGCATGCTGGTGGCGCTGTCCGTACGGTTTTAATGGCCCTGGGCTACATCGTAGTTATGGTGTTGCTGGCGCGTCCTCTCATGATCAGATTGTCACGCGCGCTCGACAGCAAAGGCCGGCTCACGCAAGGGATGCTGGCTTTAATTTTGCTCGCCATTCTTTTGTCTTCCCTCACCACCGAATCCATTGGCATTCACGCCATCTTTGGAGCGTTCGTTTTAGGCGCTATCATTCCGCCCACCAGCGCTATTGCCCGTGATCTGACGGAAAAGCTAGAAGACTTCGTCGTCGTTTTCCTCCTGCCCGCCTTCTTCGCCTTTACCGGCCTTCGCACCCAGATTGGTCTGGTCAGCGGAAAAGAGCAATGGATTTTCTGCGCCATTATCCTCCTGATTGCTTCTCTGGGGAAGTTCGGCGGCAGCGCCATAGCAGCCCGGCTCAGCGGCCTAAGCTGGCGCGAATCTTCAGTGCTGGGAGTTCTCATGAACACCCGAGGACTGATGGAACTGATTGTTTTAAACATCGGCCTCGAACTTCATGTCATCTCGCCAACTCTCTTTGCCATGCTCGTCTTAATGGCCCTGGCAACTACCTTTGCCACCACCCCGATCCTGCACTTCGTCATGCCGCGCCGCTACTTGGAAAAGGAAGCCGTGGCTATTGAAAAGGCCTCGCAGTTCGCGGCAGCGGCCAATGAAAGAACTGGCATTCTGGTTCCGGTTTCACATCCCAGCGGAGTTGCTAACCTGCTTAATCTCGCCCTCAGCTTGAATTCCGCCGGAGCCCCTCCCCCGCGCGTGTTAGCTCTAGCGCGAGCCCCCGAAAGCAGCGTCCGTTCCAGAATAGGCGAAACAGAGGAATTATCAGTCCCCTCGCGATCCCCTACGCTGGCCGCTGCTCTGGATCTAGCCTGGTCGCGCGGAACTGTGGTCACTCCGCAGGCTGTATGGACTACTGATCCCGTGCGTGACATCCTTTATGCCGCGGAAAAGTCGCACGTTCGCTGGCTCTTGCTGGAATCCCGGCGCTCCCTCTTTGGCGGATTCCCGCAAAGAAGCGTGGTCAGCCGGGTACTGGAACAGGCCAAGTCTCTGCCGATCAACGTGGCGGTCCTGCTAGGAGGCTCTATACCGGCGCAAACTCCTCTCATTTGTCTGCTCGACGGATCAAAGGACAGCAGATCAGCATGGGAATTGGCAACACAAATGGCGCGTGGGCGGCATGAAACGCTAACAGCCGCGCTTCTAAAGGAAGATACTGGCAATGCTCTTCAAAGCATGGTGCGTGATTCTCAAAAAACGCTAACGGCGAATATCGAAATCCTCCCCGTTTCGGCAGCGAATGGGCAGCAAATTGCTAGTCTCATCCCGAAAGGTCTCATCATCGTAGGCAAGGATACAGCCGACCAGCTCGGGATCGTCTCCGACAACTTCACCAAGAACCGGAGCGTGGTCGTCGTGCAAGGCGCGGACATGGAGAGCAGCGGTGTTGTTTTCAACTCGGCGCAACTGCAGCCTGTTCCCGCATAAAATGAGATTTCTCGCTGCTGCTGATTGACAATAGAGATATTCGCTCCAAACAATACATAGTGAAAATGATTCGAAGTAAACTGCAGTATGTCGCGGTCGTTGCTGGTCTTGCAGGTCTCGCGGCTCTCGCCCTCGCTGCCAATGAAACGGTTAGCGACTGGAAGATTGCCGGCCCTTTTGGCGGTACTGCCACCAGCGTGGCTGTCGATCCATCGAGCCCCAGCATTGTTCTTGCCGGCGCCAGAGAATCGTTGATGTTCAAAAGCACCGATGCCGGCGCAAACTGGAATATTGTGAACTTCCCGAAGCGGCACTTGAGTGAGCTGGCTTCCATTCTTATTGATCCGGCGGATTCCAATCACTACCTGGTCGGCATTATCGCTGCCGATGGTGGAGGGATGTACGAAAGTCGCGATGGGGGGCAACAGTGGACCACCGTGAAGGACATCTCGCGCTATGGCGTTCGCGCCCTGGCATTTGCCGCCAGCCAGCCATCCCGGTTCCTGGCTGGCACCCAGAACGGCGTCATGCTGAGCGACGATTGCGGCAAAACCTGGACCCGCATCTCCGATCCCGAAAACCACGAGATGGCGCAAATTACTGCTGTGGCCATTGACTCGAAAGACCCTAATATCATGTATGCCGGAACCAGCCACTTACCTTGGAAGAGTATGGATGGCGGTAAAACCTGGACCTCCATTCACACCGGCATGATTGACGACTCGGATGTTTTTTCCATCTACGTCGATCCGATGAACCCGGCAAATCTATTGGCCAGCGCGTGCAGCGGTATTTACGCCAGTTCTGACCGGGGCGACCTTTGGCGCAAACTGCTTGGTATCCCAAACACATCGCGCCGCACGCACGTGATCCGGGGAGACCCGTCTAACGCCTCTTTGATCTATGCCGGCACAACTACCGGGCTCTTCAAATCTTCCACGCAGGGCACTGCCTGGAAAACCCTGACCAACACGCAAATTAACTGGCTGGCGCTAGACCCTTCCCGACCGCAAAGAGTCTATCTGGCGCTCGATTATGAGGGAATCGCCAAATCGGAAAACGGAGGCGAAACTATTACTCCGATCAATAACGGCTTCGTAAACCGGGTCATCAGTGACATGGCGGTCTCCGGCAAAAAGCTCCTAGCGATTGAAACTCAGGAAGGAGAGACCACTGGACTCTTTGTAAGCTCTGATCGCGGTGAGTCCTGGACCCAACTGAAGGGCATTCGGACCTTAGGCGGAGTACATCTGAAAACAATAACGGGGCTTCCTGATGAAGACCGAACCTTGCTGGCCGCCAGCCCCCACCAGATGTATAAGTCCATGGATGCCGGTATGACGTGGAAAGCCCTTCCCATCCGTCTGGTGCAAAACCCGCCTCCGGTCACCGAAGACAAGGCCACGGCCACTCCTAAAACTTCCAGCAAATCGAAGTCCGCTCGGGCCAGAACAACGGCTAGAACAGCGCGGCCGGTCAGGCCGGTCAAGCCCAAACCCATCATCCGCGAAGTATCCGTATCGGAAGTCAGTGGTCTTTATGCCGTAAAAACCGATGGAAAGAATGTGTTCTTTGCCGCCACGGATCTTGGCCTGTTAAAGAGCGTTGACATGGCGGAACATTGGACACTGGCGGAAATCCCAGGCTCCGCCGCTGTCACCGCGCTCTATGGAGGAGTCACTAACTCTGGCGCGCTAATCGCCCGCGCTGCCAACGGGCTCTACGCATCGAAGGATGCGGGCAGTCACTGGACTCAGCTGCCTTTCCCGCTTCCACCATCCGACGTTAACGATATTGCACTAGGCGCTGATGATAACTCACCTCTGTTGGTTGCCACCCGTGTCGGCCTTTATTACTCGAACGATGGTGAAAAATGGTCTAAAAACCCTAATGGGCTGCCCGCCTCCACAGTGAGCTCTGTTACTTATAGAGGCCCGGATAAGACGGCCTTTGCTGTAGAGTATGGGCGCTTGTATCAAAGCAAGGATGCAGGATCTTCCTGGACTGAAGTGCCCACCGCGCTACCTTTGGCCCGCATACGGCAGCTCTGGAAAGCTGACTTAGCCTCTCCTCGCCTTTTCGGCTTGACAAATGATTTGGGCGTAATCTATCGTGACTAGCAAATTTGCGCTAACGCTTTGACCTATAACTCAGTTACTATATTGCTTGCCTGAATAACTTGTTCTATCAGGCTCAAAGGAATGATAGGGGCTGCATAGGTGCTACAAGCCTGTACGTACGTTGCTTATTAGTTCTGTATAACACTGAAAACTTACCGCTGGGTGTAATTAGCTTGAATCTTCGTGAGGGAATCAAGTTACAACTTTGGGCGAAAAAGAAGACAGGGTAACTGCACAAAACTATGGTTTTATTGAATTGCTCTGTATTTTTTCTAACTTACGGGGCTGTACTTTGTTGATTTAACGAAATAAAAGGGATGAAACTGCCATCGATATCACTGATAATTGGTGTAGGTTTGTACTCTGCTTTGGAGGAGAAGGATGGAAACTCGGCTTATATTTAGGCCGCTTAGTTCTGCAGCTCTATGTGCCGCTCTAGCTTTGGGGTCGGGCGCGTTTGCACAGAACAATCAAACAACGGGCGCTCAAACAACAAGTGGCGCTCAAACAACAGGCGGCGCTCAAACAACAGGCGGCGCTCAAACAACAGGTGATACTCAAGCATCGGGTGGCACCCAAGCCACTGGTGCTCAAACGGCTGGTGGCGCTCAAACCGCACGGACATCGTCCGGAAGTGGCGAGGATGCCCTGCCTGACATAGTTGAAATTGATCCATTTGGCGGCGTTAGCACATTTGGGCAAGTCAATCGTGGATTGACGACTCACTTGGTGACTGGCGGTATCGCTGGTATACGCGGGGCTGTAAATCCCTCGAAGCATATCGGTATTGAAGGCTTCTTTGAGTTTTCTCAAGCGAACGTGGAGTTCCGCAGCTCCACGGGGAATTACCCCCCAGGCAGTGGTGGTCTTACCGGCACCCCGCTCCCGACTTACAGCTTTGGCTCTCGTAACTATACTTTTGGCTTGGGCCCTGTCTTTAACCTGACACCGCGCGGTTCTCGTGTTCAGCCCTATTTGACTGCCGGCGTAGCGGGTATCCAATTCACCCCTACTGCTACCGCCAAAGGCTTAGCCCGCCAAGCCGGTACGAATGCTCTTTATGGCTCCGCCAATCTCAATGACAATCTGCAGGTCGGCGGCTTCTACGGTGGCGGTGTGAAGTTTCACCTGAGCGATCACTTCGGTTTGCGGATTGATGCTCGTGGTATTACCTCGCGTAATCCTACTTATGGTTTGCCGAATTATCCCACGGGCGGCATCTACATCCCATCGAAAGATATTATTAACAACTTCCAAGGCACTGTCGGCTTAGTGTTCTATCTCGGCCAGAGCAAGTGTCCGCCGATGCCGCCTGCTCCGCCTCCGCCTGCTCCGCTGGCAACTCCGACGATTACAGGTGCTGAGGGCGCTACGATTTGCCAAGGCAAGCCGGTAACGCTGCATGCGAATATCCAGCCAACTGGCAACCAGAAGCTTTCCTATGCCTGGACTGTGAACGGCCAGACGCAGGGCAGCGATAGTCCTGATTTCAGCTTCACGCCGAACAACACGGGCAGCTTCAATGTTCAGGTTACGGTCAAGGATACAACTCCGCCGCCTCCTCCTATGGAGCGTCCGAAGAAGTTCCCAGAACGTTGCTGGGTCCAACCGCCCACGCCGCCACCGGCTCAGCCTGTCACCGCGACGGCGACAGTCACGGTGAGCGACGATGCGCCGGCAATTTCGAGTGTCACAGCCAATCCGACTACGCTGTCTTGCGCGGCGGATAAGAATGGCACGCACACCGCGCAGCTCACTGGTAACGCAACGGCACCCGCTTGCGGCGGCAACTTGACTTACAAGTGGACCGTCAGTGAAGGCAGCGTCACCAACGATACCAGCCAGAACGCCACCTTCGATTCTTCCAGCTTGAACTTTGAGGGCGGCGGCGCGCAAAATCAAACGAAGTCGGTAACCGCGACCTTAACGGTTACAACCGAGACCGGCAAGACCGCTTCTCAAACGACCACCATTACAGTGAACTGTCCGCCTCAGTTCATCCGGCTTGACGACGTGATCTTCGCCAAGAACAACGCCCGCGTGAACAACTGCGGCAAGCGCCTTC
The DNA here is from genome assembly GCA_045807985.1 of Bryobacteraceae bacterium. Classification (GTDB taxonomy): domain Bacteria; phylum Acidobacteriota; class Terriglobia; order Bryobacterales; family Bryobacteraceae; genus Bog-105. The sequence continues at coordinate 8,437 of JBJMGL010000088.1, read as the reverse complement.
TGATCGATGATGCCGCGCCAAGACTGTCCAGTGGCGATTACGACATCGTGCTTGTCGGCCATCGCGACAACGACGAAGCTGAGAACGCTCCTGCCGCTCGCGGCCGCCGAGGCCGTAGGGCTGCCCCGCCAACTGCTCTTGATGAACAGCGCGTCCTGAACGCGGCTGGTGTCCTGAGCGGCGGAACCGGCACCTGCGCCCAGGTTGATCCATCACGCATCCGTTACGATGTGGTTGGAACTGACCAAAGCTCTGAAACCAGACCGGGTCAGTGCGGTACTTCAAACACGAAGGAACGCCGTGGCTCGCAAACAACCGAAGCGGACAAGAACCGCCGCGTTGAAATCTACTTGGTACCGCGTGGCAGCACTACTATGCCTCCGGCTGTCAAGAACCCCAAGCCTCTACCCGAAGATCGGGTCAAGGCTCTCGGCTGTCCTAAATAGACCAGAAGTCTAACCAAACAAAAGGCCGGACGGTTCGCCGTCCGGCCTTTTCCTTTTGTTATTGTGCTACTCTTTCTTCAATTGCGACTAATTCAACGTTAGTCCATTAGGGTCTTAAGTCTTCAACCACGGAGTTGTGTATGAGTCTATTCAAGGCATAACTTGCCCAAAATGACGCTGCTCTCAGCAGCATCATTCCTGTTCTGTGTTCTGCCTGCCTTAGCTCAAAATGGTCAAATCCAGGGAGTTCTCGTTGACACCAGTGGGGCGGCCATCGCTAACGCCCATATTGTCTTAAAAGACACTGGCAAGGGCACGACCGTCAAAGAAACAAACACCGGAGCAGACGGAAATTTCAATCTGCAGCCGCTCGGCGCGGGTACTTATGCCATCACGGCTGAAAGTACCGGCATGAAAACTTTGCAAAGAACCGGCATCACCCTCGACGTAAATCAAATTCTGAATCTTGGCAATGTCGAGATGAACATCGGCGCCACCACGGAACAGGTGACTGTCGAGGCCACCAGCCCGCTTGTGGAGTCCGCGACAGCCCAGAAATCGTTCACCATCACCTCGAAACAGGTTCTCGAAACCGCCCTGAACGGCCGCGATTTCCAGTCGTTAATTCGCACTGCTCCGGGTGTAACCTCCAACGATGCTTCTGATTTCCGCTTGGCGTTTAATAACACTGACGCCTTTCACGTCAACGGTCTTCGCGGCAGCCAGAACAACGTTTTTCTCGATGGCAGCATCAACACCGATGTCGGCGCCAACGACGGGCAATATACCCAGCTCAGCCTCGATGCCGTCGGCGAATTCAAAGTCCAGACAAGCACCTTTAACGCGGAGTACGGCCGCATCGCCGGCGTGCTCATTGCAGCCAACACAAAGAGCGGCACGCAAAATTTCCATGGGACTTTGTATGAGTTCAATCGCAATGATGCCTACGATGCCAACAACTTTTTCAACAATCTGCAAGGGGTCGGCAAGAGCAAGCTGCGGTTCAACCAGTTCGGCGGCAACCTGGGCGGACCTCTTCTGATCCCGAAAGTTTCTCCTCCGAGCAACAAAAAGCTCTTCTTCTTTTTTAATTATGAAGGCACTCGCGCCAGCCGTCCAAATGGCGGTACCTTCTACGACGTCCCGTCTCCGGCTGTGTTGAGCGGTGATTTCCGTAGTGCATTGCGTTTCAACCCGAATGGCACCCCGCAACGGATTATCAACACAACTACCGGCCTTCCTACTCCTTTTCAGGTTGGAACTGTTTTTCAACCGGGAACTCTTGTCCGTGACAATGCCGGCAACATACTTTCTGGCAGCCCGTATCCAAACAACATCGTTCCCGCGTCTGCCTTCAGCGGTCAGACCGCTGCCTTCCAGTCCCTACTTTCTCGCGCTTATCGCGGCCAGACCACATTCGCGCAGACTCCTGGGAATCCAGATTCAGTCCGCATCCCTTATCAGGACAATTACACCTTTAACAAAGATCAGAAGGCGCTACGCGTGGATTACGCCATCAGCTCAAAAGCGAATGCTTTCTTCCGTTGGGTGGACGATGCGCAGCAGGAAGGCCAGGGTTACGGTATCTTCTCGGGCAACTCCTTCCCGGTCTTGCCCCAGTTCCGTCAGAAGCCCGGCGCCAGTTACGCGTTTAATCTCGTAAACACCATCTCGCCCACCACAACCAACGAGTTCATCTTTACCTACAACCACCTGACGCAGCTTGTTGATACCTCAGTCCCTTCATCCACCTATGACCAAAAAGCGCTCGGGTTCACCTTCCAGCAGCTCTTCCCGAATTCAAATGTCCGCAACATTTTCCCCACCATCTCGGCGGGAGGGAGCTACTCTGGCTATACTGGCGGATCTTTTAATATCTCGCCATTCCCGTCCACGTGGCGCAGCGAAGCCAAAACGTTCGCCTTCACAGACAATTTCACAAAGATCTTGTCGAACCATACCGTAAAAGGTGGGGTTTTCGTTGACGTCAACACTGCCGGACAGCAGCCCTACTGGACCGCTGCCCCGAACTTTAACTTCAATCCCAGCCAGCTAAATCCGAATGACACCGGCAATGGAGTTGCAAACCTGCTGCTCGGAAACTACTCCACCGTTTCCCAAACCAACGGAGTCTTTTTCGGCAGTTTTAAGTTCTACCAGACCGAAGCATACCTTCAGGACAGTTGGAAGGTGAACCGCAATTTGACCCTGGAACTGGGCGTCCGCTGGGCGTACCTTGGTCCCACCTTCTCCCACGGCAAATACCTGGTTAACTACTTCAACCCTGCTCTCTACGATCCAACGAAGGCCGTTTCAATTAACACCACTCCGGGAACTGCCTTCAACAGCATCATTCCGAACAGCGGCAATCCCTACAACGGCATTGTGGCGGACGGACAGAACGGAACGCCTACCGGCTTTGTGCAGCACCGCACCAATAACTGGGGACCGCGTGTAGGCTTTGCTTGGGATCCCACCGGCGAGGGCCGGACCGCGATCCGAGGCGGTGGCGGCATCTTCTATGAGCGCATTCGCCAGAACGTCAACAGCTTCGATGCCCTCGGTAATCCTCCGCTGACCTACACTCCGAACCTCTATAACGGCAACATCGACGCTTTATCTCCCTCGCTGGTAACAAACGGAACACTATTCCCGACTAGCTTAAATACTCCCAGCCAGAGCGGCAACATCCCCACCATCTACTCGTGGAGCTTTGATATTCAGCATCAGTTCAACAGGAGCACCGCTCTTGATGTCGGTTACGTCGGTAACGCGGCAGCGCATTTAGCTTACGCTCTTGACTTGAATCAGAGACCGCTCGGCTATACCACGAGCAGCAATATCCTCCAGACTGTCAACGGAGCAGATAATGCCCTGCGTCCTTATCGCGGCTATGGGCAAATCCACTTCACTGACTTCGGCGCGAACAGCAATTACAACGCTTTGCAGGTGCAGTTAACCCGGCGCTTCACCAGGGATGTCTTTATCAGCGCCAACTATACCTGGTCGCGAGCAATGGATCAAGTTGACGACGACACCAATCCCATTCCCAATGCCTTCAACCGTCGAGGCGAATACGCGCCCGCTGGTTTCGACCGTGAGCACACTTTCACAGTAAATTACGTCTACACGCTGCCAACTCTCAACAATCGTAATTCGTTCATCAAGTACACCTTGGGTGGCTGGGAAGTCACGGGTATCACCCGCTTCTGGAGCGGCAATCCCTTTACGGTCCTCTCCACCAGTTCAAATCCGGGCAATCTGGATGGCGGTACTTATGGGCAATTTAATGTTGCTGGCACTTACTACGGCGGCGTTCGCGCCAATTATGTCGGTGGACAAGTGATACCGGACAACAAGACTTGGCAGCAGTATTTCAATCCCGCTGCTTTTGCCCGGCCTTTGGATGGCACCATGGGCAACCTGGGACGCAATGTATTCCGCGGCCCTGGTATCAACCAGTGGGACATCTCGCTGTTCAAGAACATCAACATTACGGAAAATGTCCGTTTCCAGCTTCGCCTGGAAACGTTCAACACGTTCAATCACACCCAGTTTGCTGCAATCGACACAAGGCTGAGTCTGAACACTCCTGGTCAGGTAGCTCCAGCGGTGGCGGGCAGCACCGGCCAGGTAACTGCAACTCGTGATCCCCGCAACGTTCAGATTAGTGCGAAGTTCTACTTCTAACCTTCGAACTGTCCTTACCTGTGCCGCGATCATCTTGCTCTCCCAGCATTTGATCGCGGCACAAAACACCAACGAGAAAATCTTTGGGGAAGGTACAGAGTCTCTCCGGCGTGGCGACAACGCCGCCGCTGAGAAAGCCTTCCTTACCGTGCTGAAGTCGGAACCCAACAACCTGGCTGCGCTCGGCAATCTCGGAATTGTTTATGTACGCACAAACCGTCCCGCGAAAGCCATCGATACATATGAGCGTGCACTCAAGCTGGCTCCCCAAGAAAAGGGCTTGCTCCTGAATCTCGGTCTCGCCTACTTCAAACAGGAGCAATATACCCGAGCCTTTCCCAAATTCCAGCAAGTCAAAGCTCTGGACCCCGCCAATCTCCAGGCCCGTGAACTTGCCGCTTCCTGCCAACTCTTTTCCGGCCACGTCGAAGAGGCAATCAGCGAACTCGAAGCCCTGCGTCCCATCGATCCTAATAAGGGAGGAATTCTTTATTTATTAGGGGTCGCCTACACCCGCGCCAAACAGTCCGATAAAGCAAAATCTATCTTTGAAGAGCTATTCTTAGGGGCGATCAACCCCACTCAAACCGCCTTCCTCATGGCCCGTATCAATTATGAGGGAGGACACTTCCCCGAAGCCGAAAGCTTTCTCCACGATGTCCTGAAGAACGATCCCACATTCCCAGGCGCTCGTCTTGCCCTAGCCAAGGTCTACATCAGCGAACGCGAAGACACAAAAGCTCTCGAAGAACTGCGCTTACTATTGGCAGAAGATCCCAACGACCCCGATGCTAATTATTTCCTCGGGGCATTGCTGGTAAAGGAAGAAAAATTCGCCGAAGCCATCCCATTGCTCGAAGCCGCGCGCAAAAGCTTACCCGATTCCTGGGCCGTAAACTATTATTTAGGCAAAGCAAAGTTTAAACTCGGCAACACCGCAGATGCCATCGCCCTGCTTCAGGAAGCATCCAAGCTGAACCCCGACGAAGAGTCCGTTCCCTATCTCCTCAGTCAAATTTATCGTGCTGTCGGAAGGACTGCTGAAGCAAATACCGCCCTAGCTCGCGTCCGCACTCTGAAAGTCAACGCTCTCAAAAAAGAAGAGGTGATTACCGAGCGCATTCCCGGCACTCAACCCGCCCATTGAAGGCAATCCAAATTATCACCGTTCTTGCATTACAGTGTAAGAACATATCCATGCGTGTTCTGATCAGCTTCTACCTTCTCACCTGTGCCACTTTCGCGCAAAACTCTTTCACCATAGACCAAATCATGAGCGCGCCTTTCGCCAGCTCTCCAGTAGCCGCGCCCAAAACCGCGCGTGTCGCTTGGCTTCTCAACGAGCGCGGCGCTCGCAATATTTGGGTTGCCGAGGCCCCAACATGGAAAGCCCGCAAACTGACCTCCTTCGACAAAGATGATGGCCAAGAAATCTCGGACCTCACCTGGGCGCCCGACGGCGCTTATCTGCTATTCGCCCGTGGCGGCGACTTTGAAACCGGCGGAGACAATCCCAATCCAGGCCTAAACCCTGGTAAACCGGACCAATCCATCTGGTCTGTAACCATGGACGGCTCGCCAGCAAAAAAACTAACCGAAGGCCACGAGCCAGCCATTTCCCCGCAGGGTGATTCCGTAGCCTTCCTCCGGGGCGGCCAAATTTTCATGATGAAGCCATCCGGCGGAGAAGCCGCGCTCGCCGTCTCACAAAAAGGAAGCGCCAACGGCCTGCGTTGGTCCCCCGATGGTCAAAAACTCGCTTTTGTCAGCAACCGCCGTACCCACAGCTTTATCAGCCTCTACACGCCAAGCACCAAGACGCTCCGTTACCTTGACCCAAGCGTTGACCACGACTCCAATCCCGTCTGGTCTCCCGACAGCCGCCAGCTTGCCTACACTCGAACCCCCACCGTCAGCCGTATCTATGCTTTCGTTCCGCACCGAAGCGGACAGCCCTGGTCCATTCGCATTTCCGATCTCAAAACAAACTCCGCTCGTGAACTCTTCCACGCCGATCCCGGCCCCGGCAGCTTGTGGCAAGGCCTTGCAAGCGAATCACAAATCTCCTGGACCGCGAACAATCACATCGTGTTCCCATGGGAAAAGAGCGGCTGGTGTCATCTTTACAGCATTTCGACGGGAGGCGGCGCGCCCAAAGAACTGACCCGTGGCGAAGGCGAAGTGGAGCACGTAGCCATGTCGCAGGACGGCAAAACGATTTACTACTCAACCAACATTACTGACATCGACCGCAGGCACTTATGGCAGGTTGATGCCGTCGGACAAAGCATCCCCAAACAAGTAACGAAGGGAGAAACCGTCGAATGGGAACCTGTTCCGGTGGCGGACGGTCCAGCCCTTTTCTACTTATCTTCGAGCTACAACGAGCGCGCCCACGCCACTGTGCAAACTGCTGACGGTAAAACTACATCCTTAGCTCCTGAAACGGTACCCGCCGACTTCCCAAGGGCACAACTCGTGAAACCACAACCCGTGACCATCACAGCGGCAGACGGAATGCCTATTCACGGACAACTCTTTTTACCGCCAGGAAGAAGGGAAGGGCAACGCCACCCGGCACTCATCTTTTTTCACGGCGGCTCCCGGCGGCAAATGCTGCTCGGCTTCCACTACATGTATTACTACTCCAACTCCTACTCCTTCAATCAGTACCTGGCCAACCAGGGCTATATCGTCCTCTCCGTCAATTACCGGAGCGGCATCGGCTATGGCCTCAACTTCCGGGAGGCCATCAACTACGGAGCGGCGGGTGCCAGTGAATTTAACGATGTGATAGGAGCCGGTCTATACCTCCAATCACGCACTGACGTAGATGGCAAACGCATCGGTGTATGGGGCGGCTCATACGGCGGATACCTGACCGCCCTAGCCTTGTCTCGCGCCTCGGATCTTTTCGCTGCCGGAGTTGATTTTCATGGCGTCCACGACTGGAGCACCGAGCGCAACTTCGACGTGCAAAGCATTGCTGGAGGCGATCCTGAAGCCCAGCAAGCCGTAGCGGAAGCAGCCCGCCTCGCTTTCCAGTCCTCTCCCATGGCCTCCGTAAAAACCTGGCGCTCCCCCGTGCTTCTCATTCACGGCGATGACGACCGCAATGTAGGATTTTCTCAAACTGTGAATCTCGTTGAAGCCCTGCGCCAGCAACGCGTCCCATTTGAGGAACTTATCTTCCCCAACGAAATTCACGACTTCCTCCTCCATTGTGATTGGGTCACCGCCTACAAAGCCACAGCGCAGTTCTTCACAAAACAACTGCAGCACCCCACGCCATGGAAATCGTGATGCTGAGATCCGCGCTTCCCCTCAATTTTGTTTTGTAGTGTGCAACAGCAGCAAGAATAAAGAATTACAAAATCTTTGCTATTTGATGCGAAATTAGCGCTTTTTAGCTCCTGAACAGTATTGCATTGCAAAACTTGGTGAAATATTCAGCTAATACTTGTCGAAACTGAATTGCTCTTCTAGCCTGAGGCTATAGCTTTAGAGAGGGGCCAAGTCGCTGATGTGTTGTTGTAAAGGAACTTTCGTACGAGTTCGCGCGTTTGTTATGACCCGTTTCCTGCTTTCCGCAGTTTTACTTTTCACTGCCATTCCAGTGTTTGCTCAAATCGGAGGCTCGGGCGCTATCCAGGGGGTTGTTTCCGATCCGTCCGGGGCCGCCGTCCCGGGAGCGGCCGTTGTGGCTACCAACGTAGCCACAGGCGTTAAAAACACTCGGGAAACGACGCAAGCCGGTTATTATGTCATTTCACCTTTGCCCGCCGGCGAGTATACGGTTGCCGTGACTGCATCAGGTTTTGAGCAGACGATACAGCAGCATGTGACCGTTGATGCTCTGGCGCAAGTCGGCCTCAATTTAACCTTGCAAGTTGGCGGCTCTACGCAACAAGTGACGGTGACGGGCGCTCCTCCGGCTTTGAATACCAGTGACGCCAGCATGGGTCAGACGATGCGCAACGAGATCTACGGCTCTTTGCCTTTGCAGATGGGTAATGCTCCGCGTGATCCAACGGCATTTACTCAACTGCTGCCCGGTGTCTCGACCAGCAGTGCTACGGGCAATACGGCAGGTAACGTTCTAGGCGGGCAGGAGCATTCGGCGGAAATCTATGTTGAAGGCTTGCCAACCACGAACCCCAGTGCAGCAGGCGAGAGCCGTACGCTCGGGCTTGGCGTATCAGTCGAGGCCGTTGACCAGTTCCAATTGGAAACGGCGGGCACGTCCGTGATGTATCAGGGCCAAGGCGCTTCCAACTATGTGCTGAAGTCCGGAGGAAATT
>JBJMGL010000087.1:0-3266 GCA_045807985.1 Bryobacteraceae bacterium | reverse complement strand
CGAACCGAATGGTAGCGGCATCGAACGCGGTGTTCTGCCTGCTTCCTGGGCCTCCAGCGGACCTAAGTGCATGGAGGTTTCAGATTGGCAAGTGCATGAATATAATCCGGACCTGTACATCATTCGGCAATCAGGATGCCTGGATTATGAAAAGCCTTTCTTGTATCTGATTTTCGGGAAAGAACGCGGATTGCTTTTAGATACCGGGTCGCGGAATTTTCCTGCGGCGGCCATGGTTGAAAACGTAGTTGGCAAATGGCTGATGCGCAATCACCGGAAGCAGATTGAGTTGATTATTGCCCATTCACATCCACATTCGGATCACGTCGCGGGCGATGAACAACTGAAAAACCTGCACAGTTCTTCCATCATGATTCAATTCGTGCCTGCTACGGTTGAGGACTCGAAGAAGCTTTACGGCATTGCCCAATGGCCCGATAAAACTGGCAGCGTGGACTTAGGCGGGCGTGTTCTCGACGCCATTCCGATTCCTGGACACAGTTCGGTGAGTATCGCCCTGTATGACCGGCGGACCGCCATTTTATTTTCAGGCGACAGTTTATATCCGGGCCGGCTTTATGTCCGTGATTGGGCCGATTTTGTCCAAAGCACGCGGCGTCTCGTGGATTTCACCAAAGGACGATTAGTGGCGCACATCCTGGGCTGTCATATTGAACAAACCACCACGCCTTACCTGGATTATCCAATCGGAACCATCTATCAGCCGCATGAGCATGAGCTGGCCATGTCGCGGGGTGATCTTCTGGAATTGAATGAAGCTCTCGCCAGCCTGCACGGCACCCCGACGCGATTGGCAATGCGTGATTTCTCCATCTGGCCGGTTTCCGCTGAATCGCAAATGAGCAGCAAAGTCAAGGAGAAGCTTGAGGCGTATCATAACGAGCAGATTCAGCACATGTGGAATCAGCCGCCACCGCAATAGAGTTCTGTCCCGTTTTCAGGAGCCAGTACTGACACACGATTGACACTATGGTTTCACTGAGATACAGTGAGAGAACACAATCTAGTCCTTAGTCTCGATTCGAAACTCCCAGCCGAGTCTCAATCTTTCCTCTGACGCATTGATGTCATAAGTTCCAAGCCTCTGTCGGCACTTCTCGGCCCTGCCTGCCACCTGTAAGCCAAGTAAGCCCTGTTCATTAGGAGAAAATACAATGCGCTTTACTTTTTGTCGGCGGGCCTTCGTTTGTTGCTTTTTATCAGTTTGGTTATTCTGTGCTCTCAGCCTCTTCGGGCAGTCGACAACATCCCTGCGTGGAACGGTAACGGACGCTCAAAATGCAGCGATTGCTGATGCAGTCGTGCTGTTACACGATGCTGCTACCGGATTTGAGCGAAACACGATTACGGGGGCGGCAGGTGAGTACCAGTTTGCCCAAGTCCCGCCTGGAACCTACAGCGTCACGGTCAAAAAGCCTGGCTTTGCCTCTTCCTTGAATCGTAGCGTCAAGCTGGAAGTAAACACGCCGGCCACTTTAGACTGCCACATGGAACTCGGTTCGGTCGCCACAACGGTGGATGTTCAGGAATCTGTCACGGCAATCAACACGGTCGATGGTTCGGTCGGCAATCCATTTCAAGAAAAACAAGTGAAGGACCTTCCGCTGCAGACCCGCAACGTTGTGGAACTGCTCAGCATTCAGCCGGGCGTGACACAAACCGGCGAAGTGCTTGGCGCGCGGCGCGACCAGAATAATATTACCCTCGATGGCGTAGATGTGAATAACAACCAAAATTCCGGTATTAAAGGCGCACAGACGAACGGCTCTGCTTCACTCAACACAGCCGCTGACAACGCCAACACGCCAGGCTTCAATGCCGCCATTCCTGTTCCGCTCGATTCGGTTGAAGAATTCCGCGTCACTGTCGCTGGTCAGGGAGCAGACCTGGGGCGCTCTTCCGGCGGCCAGGTCACGCTGATCACAAAGAGCGGCACTAACACCGTACATGGCACGCTGTACGAGTACAACCGCAACACGCTGTTGGCGGCCAATGACTTCTTTAATAACCAGGCAGGTGTTCCGCGAGCCGCGCTCGTTCGCAATCAGTTCGGCGTTTCCCTCGGCGGACCAATCATTAAGAACCGAGTCTTTCTGTTTGGAAATTGGGAGCGTCGTATTGATGCCAGTGCTCAGCCTCAAACCGCCACCGTGCCCAGTCAAGCTCTGCGAGACGGAAATCTGACGGTGAAACTCTCCAACGGCTCGACACAAGTGCTCGGTCCGGCCGATGTGGCCGCCATGGACCCGCTGCATCTTGGTTACAGCGCCGCCATGAAGCAATATTTAAATGCTTTTCCGCTTGGCAATGATCCTGCGCTGTCCTCCGACAATGGCTTGAACTTCAACGGTCTGCGATTTAACACCCCGATGGATTTAGATCAATCGGCTTATGTTGCGAAACTGGACGTCAATCTTGACCAAGCGCGCAAACACACGCTTTCCGTTCGCGGCACTTTGAACAGCGGCAAAACGGATGTGATTGGTGCTCAATTTCCCGGCCAAGCGGCAGCACAATTGCTTTTGGATAACAGCAAAGGTATTTCTGCCAACTATACCTGGGTGCCTCGTCCCAGTATGGTCAACTCGCTTATTTTCGGTCTGACGCGGCTTGGCCTTAACAACTCCGGAACCATTGGCACAGCGCTGGGTTTCTCAGGACTTAGCTCGGTACAGAACTATAACTATCGGCCTTCTATCCAGATCATGCCGACTTACAATATTGCGGACAATTTCACCTGGACCAAGTCACAGCACACGATCTCAACAGGCGCGAACATCCGTTTTATCCGGAATACCCACATTAATTTCGAGAACTCCTATCCGGACTATCGTTATAACCACAACACTCTGGCCGGACTGGGCGGAGACGCGGCTACGATTATGACCAGCTACCTCAATGCAAAGCTGGGAACTACTGGCCTGAAACTCGCTGATGCGACCGCTGCGGAAAACGGCTTTGCCAACCTGCTGGGGCTGATTAATGACTACTCAGCCACTTATCAATTCACAAAAACCGGCTCCATTATTCCCTTCGGCACTCCGGCCACCCGTGAATATGCGGTGAACGATTACGAATTCTACATTCAGGACTCCTGGCGAGTGCGCCGCGACCTCACGATTACCGCTGGCCTTCGCTATAGCAATCCGACTGTGCCCTGGGAGGTGAACGGGACGGAAGTAGTGACTACCACGCCATTGCAGCAGTATTTCGCCGAGCGTGTAGGCGCTATGCAGGCTGGACTT
>JBJMGL010000086.1:0-9926 GCA_045807985.1 Bryobacteraceae bacterium | reverse complement strand
TTCGATCAAGCGCTTTATGGGACGGCGCTTTGACGAAGTGAACGAAGAAATGAAGATGGTCCCGTACAAGGTAGTCCAGTCCGGCGACCATGTGGCGATTGTGGCCCAAGGCAAGGAATATACCCCGCCGCAAATTTCCGCCATGATTTTGCAAAAACTGAAGAAGGCGGCAGAGGACTACCTTGGCGAAAAAGTCACTGAGGCGGTCATTACTGTGCCGGCTTACTTCAATGACGCGCAACGCCAGGCGACGAAGGATGCGGGCCGGCTGGCTGGGTTGGAGGTGCTGCGACTGGTGAACGAACCGACAGCGGCGTCGCTGGCCTATGGACTTGATAAGCGCAAAGAGGGCGTGATTGCCGTTTATGACTTCGGCGGCGGCACGTTCGATATTTCGATTTTGCGTTTGCATGATGGAATCTTTGAAGTTCTCGCGACCAATGGCGATACGCATTTAGGCGGCGATGATATCGACAATCTTTTGCTACGGATTGCGATTGAGGATGTTCAGTCGGAGTGGGGCGAGAACATCGCTGAGGATTCTGAGGGGCTGCAGAGACTAAGGCGCGCGGTGATTACGGCTAAGGAAGAATTATCTTTTGCGCCTGAAGCACGCATTACGCTGGACTATAAAAATAAGCGATATGAACGGGTGATCGACCATGCGTTGTTTGAGCGGCTGATTGCTCCGATTGTCGAGCGCACGCTGGAGCCTTGCCGGGCTTGTTTGCAGGATGCCAAGATGACGCCGGAGCAAATTGATGAAGTGGTCATGGTGGGCGGCTCGACGCGCATTCCCCTGGTTCGCACAGCAGTGGAACGGTTGTTTAAGGCCAAGCCGCATACCGAACTGAATCCTGATGAGGTAGTGGCGCTTGGGGCAGCTGTGCAGGCTGGCATTTTATCGGGTGACGTCGAAGATCAATTGCTGCTGGATGTGACTCCGTTATCGCTTGGTATTGAGACCATGGGCGGCGTGGTTTCCAAGCTGATTCATCGTAATTCAACGATTCCGGCGAGCGCAACAGAATCATTCACGACGGCTGTTGACGGACAACGGAATGTGTTAATTCATGTTCTGCAGGGTGAGCGCGAATTGGTAAAAGATTGCCGCAGCTTGGCGCGGTTTGATTTGAAAGATATTCAGCCGTTGCCGGCAGGATTGGCGCGTATTGAAGTCCGGTTTCTGATCGATGCGAATGGCATTTTGAATGTGATTGCGCGCGATGCCCGAACCGGCAAGGAGCAGAGCGTTGAAGTGAAGCCTTCCTACGGCTTGTCGGAAGAGCAAGTGGAAGCGATGATCCGCGAGTCTTTCGAGAAAGCGGAAGAAGACATGCGCGAACGGCAGGTGCGGGAAGCGCGCGTGGAGGCCGATAACGTTCTGGCCGCAACGGAGAAGGCGCGGAAGAGTGCAGCCTGGGGTGAGTTAAGCGCCCACGAGCAGAATGCGATCGAAGCGGCCATCCGCGATTTGCAAAGCGTGTACCATGGCAACGATCATCATGCGATCAATGACAAGATTGAGGCTCTGAACCGGGCTACGCAAGCATTGGCGGAGAACATGATGAACACAGCAGTTCGGGGCGCATTGAAGGGTACGAAAGTCGAGTAAAGATTTAGAGTCTAATGCTTAAGGAATCCAGTAGTTCCACTCTTTTATAAGATTGCGGGCTCTTTCCACGAACTTTGGGTCTGCGGTTAAGAGAAGGCTCCCCGTACGCGGGGCCACAGCTAAATATAGGCAGTCCTGTAAAGGGTGCCGAATCTGGATGGCAAGCTTCATGGCTGTTTCAACATTTTCTTCATCGGGACTGAGCGTGATTATCCCCCTAGCGAGAGCGGCAAACCCACAAGCGGCACGCAGCCTCGGCCTCTTCCGGTAGGATCTCGCCTAAACGCACTTTACGCGTCAGGGCTGCCGTGACCTCGATACGAATCAAAGCGGGTGCAGTGAGTTCATTAGAATTGGAAAGGAGTTTCTGGGCAGCCTCGGTTCCTTCCTCCGGGAAAAACCATTTCACCGCTACGCTGGCATCGACGACGGTCAACCACGTTCCTGGCGATCTTGCACAGTCCCGGGTGTACTGTCGGAAAGTTGCCCGTGCTTAGCGTGGAGACATTCTCTCAATGCCTTGGCTTCAGTATAAAAGTTTTGTTGCTGCTCTAACACAATCTGAGTCAGTAAGGAGCGCAGTTCTTCCTTGAGACTGTGGCCGCTAGCTTGGGCGCGTAAACGATAAGCGTCCACTACCCAGTCCGGCAATTTACATATTTTGTATCGGCCATATATGAAGACTCTTCATTATATGGCGAACTAATGGCGTCATGGGGTCAAAACTGAAAGGCCGCCAACGATGAGAACAAGCTCGTCCTTCTCACTCAAACAAAGAACCTGAATATAGTGTTTATACGGCCTCGAACAGATAAGAAACATCCCATTGCTTTTTCCATTGCCCGTTCCGGGATTCAATTTGTTCGTACAACCGGAGGAATGATTTCATGAGGGAATCGGGAAGTGGTTTGCTCTATCAGCTACAGGTCAGCCTTGGAATGAAGATCAAGTTTCATATTTCATGAGATTCTGGTCTTGGCTTTTTAAAATCTTATGAGGATTGTCCATGTGGGTGTTTTCACCCTGTTCATCTGTGTTGAAGCTGCATTTTGCGCTAAAACGCCGACACTAACAGACGCGCAAGCTTTTATGGATAGGGCTGAAGCGGAATTACTGGCGCTGAGTAATGAAGGGCAGCAAGCAGGCTGGGTACAGGAGACCTACATTACTCCTGATACCGAGGCTCTGTCCGCGAGAGCGCTGGAGCGGACGATTGGCCGGACTACTGAGTTGGTGGAGCAGTCTAAGCAGTTTGATGCTTTGAGTTTGCCTCGGGAGCTGCGCCGTAAATTTACTTTGCTGAGGTTGGGGCTGCAACTGCCAGCTCCGCGCGATCCAAAGCTGCGCGAAGAGCTGACGCAGATCGCGACGTCTCTCAATGGCAGCTATGGAGCGGGTAAGTATTGCCCCGGCGGTGATCAGTCAAAGTGCATGGGAATTGATGAGATCGATGTGCGGATGGCCCAAAGCCGCGACCCGAAGGAACTCCAAGATTTGTGGGTGGGGTGGCATAAGATCGGCGCTCCCATGCGCGAGCGGTATACGCGTTTTGTCGAATTATCGAATGGAGGCGCGAAAGAGCTTGGGTTCGCCGATACGGGGGTGATCTGGCGCTCAGGGTATGACATGACGCCGGAACAGTTCTCGGCTGATTTGGAGCGCTTGTGGACACAGGTTCAACCGCTTTATCGCGAGCTGCATGCTTATGTTCGGAAAAAGTTGATTGCGCGGTATGGCGCAAGCGCCGAACGCCCGGATGGGATGATTCCCGCTGATTTGCTGGGGAATATGTGGGCTCAGGAGTGGGGCAACATTTACGATATTGTGGCCCCGTCGTCCGCTCCGCCTACGAACGATTTAGGGAAGGTTTTGCAAGCCAAGCAGGTCGATGCTCGCGGAGTTGTGCAATATGGTGAACGATTTTTCCAGTCGCTCGGGTTTTCCGCGCTGCCGGAGACGTTTTGGCAGCGGTCGATGCTGACGAAACCGCGTGATCGTGACGTGGTTTGTCATGCCAGCGCCTGGGACGTTAATAATGACCAGGATGTTCGCTTGAAGTTGTGTATCCACGTCACTTCCGACGATTTCATTACCGTGCATCACGAATTGGGCCATAACTACTACCAGCTCGCTTACCGGCAGCAGCCTTTTTTGTTTCGCAGTGGCGCGAATGACGGTTTTCATGAAGCGATCGGCGACGCTATCGCCCTCTCGATTACGCCGGAATATTTAAAGAAAGTGGGGTTGACAAGGGAGATCCCGCCGGTGAGCGCGGACATTCCGTTGCTGCTGAGGACGGCGCTGGATAAGGTTGCTTTTCTTCCGTTTGGCTTACTGATTGATAAGTGGCGCTGGGAAGTGTTTTCGGGCGAGGTGAAGCCAGCTAGCTATAACAAGGCTTGGTGGGCTTTGCGGGAGAAGTATCAGGGCGTTGCTCCCCCAGTGGAGCGGTCGGAAGCGGAATTCGATCCGGGAGCGAAGTACCACATTCCCGCTAATACACCGTATGCGCGGTATTTCCTGGCAAGGATTTATCAGTTCCAGTTTTATAAGGCGATGTGCGATGCGTCGGGCTACAAGGGTCCGCTGAACCGATGCTCCTTTTTTGAATCGGAGGCGGCGGGCGCGAAACTGAAGGCCATGCTGGAGCTAGGTCAATCGAAGCCTTGGCCTGAGGCGATGCGCGTAATGACGGGGCAGGACAAAGCGGATGCCTCGCCGATGATGGAATATTTTCAGCCATTGCTGGCTTGGTTGAAAGAGCAGAATCGGGATCAGAAGATGGGGTGGACGGCGGCGTCCGATAGTCATTAGCATGATCTCAGGGCGAGGAACAGTACATGCGCGCTTCCCGATTAGCTAAATGCACTGTCAGAAATCCTGCTGCTAAACGAGAAGCTCATGCCTGACTACGTCACCCGTGATGAAGTGCTGCGGATGCTTGCGGCCCAGGAGCGGATTTTTACCGAGCAGATGGCTACGCTGCGCGCTCAGGTACTACATCTGAAGAATCAACCACGTAAAACCTGGTCAGAGCGTTTGCCAAGTCCTTTGCGCCAGCCTGCTGTTGCGGCTGCTCTCGTGAGTCTTCTCATTGCCGGTTTTTGTTTGCTCTGTATCTGGCCCGGTTTGACGCCCGGCTTTGATGGCGACGATTTGATGAACCTCAACTTTGGTTGGCAGCCGCCATTGCGCACGCTTGTTATTGCCAACCTCGTGCCGTTTACGTCTTTTTATCGTCCGGCAGGCGGAGCATACTACCGCCTCTGTCTCGCCTTATTCGGCTGGCATCCAGCGTTCTTCCGCACGGTTACTGTTGGTCTCCTGCTGCTTAATCTTCTGCTCGTCTATAAGCTGGCGCATCGCCTTTCCGGTTCACGCGAGGTAGGCGCCCTAGCTGCCCTGCTATATACCTTTCACGGGCACCTCCAGCATATTTATGACAGCAACGGCACGGTATATGACGTGCTTTGCGGCACTCTCAGTCTGTCCATGGCGCTGTACTATATCCGCCTGCGTCAGGAGAATCGGCGCTGGGGAGCGAAAGAGTGGCTGTGTCTGCTTGCTCTGTTTATTGCTGCCGTAAATGCAAAGGAGATGGCGGCGGCGCTGCCTCCATTGCTGCTGATTTATGAGTGGCTCTGGCACGGACCCCCAGATAAACGTCCTGCAACGCTCTTGCGTTGGCTCGTTCGGCAGGGCAGTCCGGCGCTTGTATTGCTGGCGCTGGCGGCGGCCGCCGCGTGGGGTAAGGGCAGCGCTCTGCATGCGCATCCTCTTTATGCGCCTACTTTCACGCTTCACCGCTTTTTCGATAATGCCCGGCGCCTGCACTCTGACCTCCTCTATATCGCCGGCCGACAGATCAATACAACACAGCTTGTTTCCCTTTGGGCCTCGCTGTTTGTTGTCGCGGCGCTGACCCGCCGCAAGACGCTCTGGTTCTGCGCCTGGTGGTGTCTGCTTGCGCCGCTGCCTATTATCTTCATTCCCTATCGCGGCTTCTTTGTGATGTACGTGCCGTATGTTGGGTGGGCCATCTATCTGGCGGTGGTCCTGGTCGCCTTACGGAACGGATTGATGCGCTTTAGCAAGCGCGGGTGGCAAGTGCCCACAGACGTTTGGGAGCCGGAGCGTATCTTTTTGTTTTGCGTTGTGGCCTGGTTTGTGGCTCAGGGAGGGCACGCCAAAGATGTGAATCTTACGGGACACGATCCGCTCACCCGCCCTATCCAGCAGCAGCGGGACGATTTCTTGAAACTGCAAGAGCCGTTGCCGCGCGGAGCGCGCGTGCTGCTTCTACACGACCGCTTTCCGCCTGGAGAAACTTGGTGGCCTCTGTTTACGATCCGGGTTGTTTATCGTGACCCTGAATTGTGGGTGGACCGGCTGACTATGCTGAAGAATCAACCTGACGAAGCGGCGCTCGCCAGCTACGACCGCGTTCTGGACTTCGACGGCCAGAAATTGTCTGTTATCCGCCGGCGTAAAGAAAAGCCGGGGCGGACCGTGGCACTGCCTACCGATAAGGGAATTCTATGGGGGAGTCCTACCCGTCAGTGGTTTGGGCTATTGCTTGCCTCACTCACTCTCGTAATGCTGTTCCGCCACAAGCTGCCGTTTTTGGGGCCGCGTTTTACTTTAAGATAAGAAAGTGTCAGGACTGGCGGTTTGTCATGGGTGAGGACCAGAAGCTTGGTGTTCTGAGGAGCGCGCCCCGGCTCATGGCATGTTGGCGCCGGCAAGCGCGCTAACGTAAAGTATCAGTGGCGTGCAGCCACACTAAGCTACGACTGAACAATGAAACCAATCGAAGTTGGCGTTTTAGGCGGCACCGGCATGGTGGGCCAGCATTTCATCCGTTTTCTGCAAGGACACCCCTGGTTCCAGCTAACCTGGCTCGGGGCCAGCGACCGTTCGGCAGGCAAGAAGCTGAAGGACGCAACGGCTTGGCGGCTCGAAGGAGAAATACCTGCGTCTGCTGCCGAGATTGTTGTGTCGGATTGCAAACCCGGCGCGGCTCCTCAACTGATCTTCTCCGCCATGGACGCTTCCGTAGCCACCGAGATCGAGCGTGATTTTGCCAGTTCCGGCCACGTGGTCGTTTCCAACTCACGCAACCATCGTATGGAGCCCGACGTGCCGCTCCTTGTGCCCGAAGTAAATCCAGAGCACCTGGCCGTCATCGCCTCCCAAAGGAAAGCGCGTGGCTGGAAGGGCATAATTGTCACCAATCCAAACTGCTCAACAATTGTGCTAACCATGGCCTTAGCCCCGCTTGTACCCTTCGGCATCGAACGCGTTCTGGTCTCAACCATGCAAGCCGTGTCCGGCGCTGGCTACCCTGGCGTAGCTTCCATGGACATCCTGGGCAATGCCGTTCCCTTCATCGGAAGCGAAGAAGAAAAAATGCAGACGGAAACGCAAAAAATTCTAGGTGCCTTCGAAAACGGACAATTCAAGCCTTTGGCAGCCCGTGTCAGCGCACATTGTAATCGCGTGGCCGTGGTAGACGGTCACATGGTTGCCACCTCGGTCGAATTCTCCCAGAATCCAACACTCGAGGATGTGCAACACGCTATCGAGAACTTTCGAGGGCTTCCCCAGGAAAAGAATCTACCCAGCGCCCCCAAGCAGCCCGTCGTCTACTTACCGCAGCAAGACCGCCCACAACCCCGGCGTGACGCCCATCGGGAGAACGGCATGGCCGTCTCTGTCGGGCGTGTTCGTGAATGCCCCGTGCTCGGCATAAAATTCGTAGCCTGTGGACACAACACCATCCGAGGAGCCGCAGGAGCCGCCGTTCTCAACGCTGAACTCATGGTCTCCGAAGGTCTCCTCGACTAAATAGCCGCCCATGATCGTCATGAAATTCGGCGGAACCTCCGTCGAATCGCAAGAAGCCATCACCCGCGTCGTGAACATCGTCGGACGTTTTGAAAACCGGCGTCCTATAGTTGTCGTTTCCGCCATGGGTAAAACCACCAACAAGCTCC
This sequence comes from Bryobacteraceae bacterium, assembly GCA_045807985.1. Lineage (GTDB taxonomy): Bacteria > Acidobacteriota > Terriglobia > Bryobacterales > Bryobacteraceae > Bog-105. Next base: position 2,315 of record JBJMGL010000086.1, on the reverse strand, counting down.
TCGAAGCGGGCAGGGAAGCCGCTGCTGGACGCCGCGAACAAGCCCTCGCCCTCGTGGACGACCTGCGTTCTCACCACATGACGGACGGCTTGCCATTAGCTGGCAGCGCCGCCGCGGAACTCGAACGCTTCATCCGGACCCACTTCGAATGGCTTGAAGAACTGGTCAAGGGCTTATCCGTCGTAGGCGAACTTTCCCCACGCTCCACCGACGCTATCGCCAGCGTAGGTGAGCGCCTGTCCAGCCTCATCATCACCTTCGCCCTAGGAGCCGCAGGTATTAGAAGCCAGCATGTAGACTCCCGCCGCGTCATTACTACTGATAACCGCTTCACCCAAGCCCAGCCTTTGTTCGATGAAACGGACAAACTCCTTTACAAAACCGTGCGCCCCATCGCTGAAAAGAACGTAGTTGTCATGGGCGGCTTCATCGGCAGCACCAAAGACGGGCAAACCACCACCCTAGGACGCGGCGGTTCCGATTACTCCGCCTCCATTATCGGAGCCGGAGTAAACGCCGAAGAAATCCAGATCTGGACCGACGTTGACGGAATGCTCACCGCCGACCCCCGCATTATGCGAGGAGGCCATCGCGTCAAAAGCATTTCTTTCGCCGAAGCAGCGGAAATGGCCTATTTCGGAGCCAAAGTCCTCCATCCCGCCACCGTCGTCCCTGCCATTGAAAAGAACATTCCCGTATTGATTCTGAACTCCCGGCGGCCGGAAGTGGAAGGAACACGCATCACCTCAGAACCCATACCCAGCAGAAACGCCGTGAAATCCATCTCCTGCAAGCGCGATATTACCATCTTCAACATCCGTTCCACGCGCATGCTCATGGTACACGGCTTTCTCCGCCGCATCTTTGAAGTCTTCGACCGCCATCGCACCAGTGTCGACATGGTCTCCACCTCGGAAGTAAGCGTCTCGCTCACTGTGGATAACAAAGAAAACGTTTTCGCTATCACGCAGGATCTACGCGAATTCGCCGAAGTAAGCACCGAGGACTCACAAGCCATCGTCTGTTTAGTTGGAGAAAATATCCGCCACACACCCGGCATCGCGGGCCGCGCCTTTCGGGTGCTCGGCCAAAAAAACATCCGTATGATCTCCCAAGGCGCATCGTTGCTGAACCTAGGTTTCGTCATCTCCGATAATGACGTCAAAGACTGCGTAGCGGCGCTCCATGACGAATTCTTCTCCGAACTCGATCCCGCCGTTTTCGCCTGATTTACTGCCATGCCAAACAAAAAACTAGCCCTAGTCGGATACGGAAAAATGGGCCATCTTATCGCTCAACTCGCAGGCGAGTACAACTTCGACGTAGCACTTAAACTCGACAGTCAAACCAACGAAAACGGAAACGGCATAAACAAAACCGCCTTCGCAGGCATCAACGTCGCCATTGAATTCTCCACCCCGGAAGCCGCGCCGGTAAACCTCCAGCGCCTGGCCGAAACCGGAATTCCATCCGTAGCGGGAACTACCGGTTGGTTCACGCATCTGGAAGAGGTTGAAAAAGCCGTGAACGAAGCCAGTACAGGCTTGGTGTGGAGTCCCAACTTTTCGGTAGGGGTCGCCGTTTTCCGCAAACTCGTCGGCACGGCCGCCCAACTCCTGCGCGACGAACCGTCTTACGGGGCATGGGCCTGGGAGATTCACCACGACGCCAAAAAGGACGCACCCTCGGGAACCCTCCTCCATCTCACAAAAACTATGGAAGAAGCCGGCTTCAGCCGCCCGATTGATGTCGCCTCCAATCGAGCGGGAAAACACCCCGGAACCCACGAAATCGGCTTCGACTCAGCGGCTGATACCATCACATTGCGGCACGTTGCGCGTAATCGCGAAGGTTTTGCGCGTGGCGCGTTAAAAGCGGCACAATGGATCGAGAACCAGAAAGGCGTTTTCACCTTCGACGAGGTATTATTCGGCCCTGATGCAGCCCCACAGCCAAGATAAGGAGTACACATGTTTACCGGATGCGGCACAGCTCTAGTCACGCCCTTTCGTACAGATCTGTCGCTTGACGAAGCGGCTCACCGCGCTCTTGTCAACCGGCAGATCGAAGCCGGAATCGATTTTCTCTGCCCCTGCGGAACCACCGGCGAAAGCCCAACACTCAAACCGGAAGAACACCGGCGCGTTGTGGAAATCACCGTGGAAGAAGCCCGCGGGCGAGTCCCTGTACTAGCAGGAGCAGGCGGCTATGATACCCGTGAAGTCATTGAACGTATCGCCGAACTGAAAAAAGTAGGCGCTTCCGGCATCCTCTCCGTGACGCCCTACTACAATAAGCCAACCCAAGAAGGGCTT
>JBJMGL010000085.1:0-3346 GCA_045807985.1 Bryobacteraceae bacterium | reverse complement strand
GATTGGTTTCTTAGCTTCGGTGGCGAAGTTCGAGAACGCTTCGAAAATTATTCGGCCGCGAATTTTGGTGTTCCCGGTAAAGAAGCGGATGGTTACCTATTGCAACGCGTGCTTGTCCACGCTGATCTACATGCTGGTAACTATGTTCGAAGCTTCGTGCAACTTGGTAGTCATCTTGCGCTGGGAAAGGACGCCGCTGCACCACCATACAGCGATCGGCTAGATGTGCAGCAAGCATTTCTGGACCTCCGATTTCCAGTGACTAAAGGCCCTGAAGCAGATCCTATCCTGCGGATAGGACGCCAAGAAATGGCATTCGGATCTCAGCGACTGGTCTCGATAAGGGATGCTCCAAATGTCCGCCGCGCCTTTGATGGAGTACGCCTAGGCGGCTTAGCCGGTAAGACGCGCTATGATGTTTTCGCAACGCGTCCCGTCCTTTTGCGAGAAGATACGTTTGACGATAAACCCAACTATGCGCAAGAGTTTTGGGGCGCCTATGCCACGGCGCCATCCAGCTTCATTCCAAACTCGGGTTTCGATCTTTATTACCTTGGATTTGAGAACGATCGTGCGCTGTTTAGTGTCGGGACGGGCATCGAAAGGCGTCACTCAATAGGAGCACGGGTTTTTGGACACAACAAAGAATGGGATTGGGACTGGGAAGCCCTGGGCCAGTTCGGAACATTTTCTCAGCAAAACATTCGAGCCTGGGGATTTTCAACCGATACCGGCTATACATTTCTTGAGAAAGCCGGGAGGCCAAGGGCGGGGATCAAGTTTACAGTAGGCAGCGGCGACCGAAATCCAAACGACAGTACGCTTAGCACGTACGGTCCGCTCTTTCCGAAGCTCGCATACTTCAATCAAGCCGGCCTAGTCGGCGCTTCAAACGTGATCGATTTACAGCCCTCATTGACATTTAAACCAACTAGCAGCATCAAGATAACGGTTGCATGCGATTTTATCTGGAGACAAACGACTGGTGATGCGGTCTACACGTCGCTCGCAACCCCAATCGTCGGCACTGCAGGGCGCCCCGGCCGATACAGCGGCAGTGAGCCCTCGATCGATCTTACTTGGCAAGCAAACCGCCACACTTTCATCAATACAGGACTCGTTTACGTCAATACTGCAAAGGTTTTGGATGAAGTGGGCGGGCACAATACGAACTTCATATATATATCGGCGGCCTATACATTTTGACTTCTGGGAGCTTGGTCGCATTTTCTGGATAACAACGACCTCATTAACCGCCAGCTTTTGCTCCACAATCCATGCCAGAGATGAGTGATTTCCAAGGCCTATGAGAAATATTATCTGAAGTTATCGAAACTCGGTATGTGCAAAGATGCTGAGCAAGTTCAGACGTATGAATGGGAAAGCAACGCACTTTTTCGGATGTGATCTGCCATTCCTCGGAAAGGACATGAACGATGCAAGCGAGGCTGAACAAGAACTGTCCGCGTGACTCAATACGTTAAGCGAATATTGCAACAAAATTGGATGGCACACGATCATGGATGCTTACACGCCAAAAATTCTTGCCTTTGCGGGTAGTGCGCGGGTCGATTCTTTGAACAAGAAGCTAGTCAAAGTTGCGGCCGCCGGCGCACAGCGCTTAGGCGCGAAAGTCACCTTTATTGATCTACGCGACTATCCAATACCTATATATGATGGCGATTTGGAAGTTGGCACTGGAGTCCCTGATAAGGCGCTCGAACTGCGCCGGCTGTTGCTTGATCACGACGGATTTCTCATTGCCTGTCCCGAATATAACGGCTCCATCACTCCTCTGCTGAAGAACGTCATTGATTGGACCTCGCGGCCGATCAATGGGGAGGATGGGCTCGCACCTTTTCGAAACAAGTTGGCTGTATTGATGAGCGCATCGCCAGGGGGGTATGGTGGACTTCGCGGTTTTGCGCAGGTAAAAACAATTCTCGGAAATATGGGCGTGATTGTCCTGCCGGATCAGTTGGCGGTCGGCAAAGCGAACGAAGTATTTGCTCCCAATGGGCACATGATCAATCAGAAGCAGCGGGAGTCGGTGGAAACGCTGGGTAGCACGCTCGCGTCGACGTTGGCAAGGCTTCACGGCCAACCTGTGTACGATGTGGCTGTGGAACGCCGGCACGATATGAGCCGTGTGGTCTAAGCAAGCTAACCGTCTAACCCACGCTCTCTGGCTTTCTCCTGCATGGGCTTGTGTTTCCTTATGGAAGGCATCCAGATGTGTCAGTTCGAAAAATCGCACATAAGCTCGCTAACGATTACTTCCATCATATCTTTGTTTTCATCACCACCGCGTCCGCACCGCAGGGCCTCAATGACCCGCTGGTTCCGGAAATCCATGAGAACGCGCCGCACGCCAAGTATGTGGCGCGCAAGGGAGAGATCTATGCCTGGGACAACCCGGATTTCGTTGCCGCAGTCAAGGAAACCGGCCGCAGGAGTTTGATTATCGCCGGCACGATCAACAGCGTCTGCATGGTTTTGCCATCCATCAGCGCCGTTGCTGACGGCTACAAGATGTTTGTCGTGGTCGATCGCTTCGGGTACCTACTCGAAGAAGGCGCAGGAAATCAGCTTAGCTCTGTGGTGCAAGCCGGCGTGGTGCCAATGGATGCGGCTATTAAGTTCCTGGTGAAGACGTGAAGACTAACGCAATTTGATCTCGCTCTAGGAATCCAGCCGTAAACTCCCCTCGCGGCGGACCTCGTCCTACATTGGTGTCGCCGTCGTAATTTGTGAAGAAATCCGAGCAGTCCAATGAAACTACTAGATGTTTCCTGTATGTGCTTCCGGTTATAAGCCGCTTTGTATACTTCGATGGCGTGCTAGCTCAGTTTGATCGGTGTAGGCACTTCTGATTTTTTGATGCGCGCCATTAAATCATCATTTAATGGCTATGGTTTCCGTCGCGCAGAAAGTGTTTATTTACCTCCATCTCCCATTTCCCGGAGAATACTATGACCAGTGAAGCTATTCGTGATCCCAAGAAGGATCACCTGCTTACCCCGCAAAACTCTGCATTCATCGTCATTGACTATCAACCGGTACAAGTCAATTCAATTGCTTCGATGGACCGCCAGTTGTTGGTCAATAACATTGTCGGCACCTCGAAGATAGCCATGCGCTACGGTCTGCCGATCGTCCATTCGACCGTTAATGTGAAATCCGGTTTGAATAAACCACCCATTCCCCAATTGCAAAAGGTTCTCGGCGAATATCCCACCTATGATCGTAGTTCAATTAATGCTTGGGAAGACGTGGAATTCAAGAAAGCCGTCGAAGCGACCGGGCGCAAGAAACTGATCATGACCGCGCTTTGGACTGAGGCTTG
>JBJMGL010000084.1:0-11168 GCA_045807985.1 Bryobacteraceae bacterium | reverse complement strand
CTTCCTGCATCTGACTGTCACCGTCAAATTCATAGCTCCAAGTAGTGGTTTCGTACTGCGCTTGATCCTCTCTCCAGCCGCTGAATAGGCCGTCTAAATCTTCCGTATCCTTGTAGTCCTTTGACACGATTTCGGCTGCGTTGGTGTAAGCGAGAACATAGTCCTTGAAGTAGCGCTCGTTCTCGATGACATAAGAGATGAGGCCGCCGAGAAGCGCGATGTCGGTACCGGCTCGAATAGGTGCGTGAATGTCCGCGACCGCGCTGGTGCGGGTGAAGCGCGGATCGACATGGATAATGGTGGCTCCACGCTGCTTGGCAAGCATCACCCAGCGGAAGCCGACCGGGTGCGCCTCCGCCATGTTCGAGCCTTCAATCAGGATGCAATCCGCATTCGCCAGATCCTGCAGCGACGTGGTTGCACCGCCTCTTCCAAACGAGGCCCCCAGACCGGGAACCGTGGAAGAGTGTCAAATACGGGCCTGATTTTCGACTTGGACTATCCCGAGCGAACTCCACAGTTTCTTGAGGAGATAGTTTTCTTCGTTGTCGAGCGTTGCGCCGCCCAGGTGGGCCATGCTCAGGGTGCGGTTGACGACCTGGCCTTTTTCGTTTTTTGTTTCCCAACTTTCATCACGGGCTTTTTTGACACGCTGCGCCACCATCTCCATGGCCTGATCGAGCGGGATGGCTTCCCATTCGGTTCCGTAGGGCTTGCGATAGAGAACCTGCTGGACGCGGTGCTGGCTGGTGACAAGCTGGAAGGTGGCGGAACCTTTGGGGCAGAGGCAGCCTTCGGAGATGGGGGAATCCGGGTCGCCTTCGATATCAACGATGTGCTTGTTCTTCACGTAAACAAGCTGTCCGCAGCCGACGGCGCAGTAAGGGCAAACGGATTTCACCACTTTATCGACACCACGAGTGCGCGATTGCAGGGCGCGGGTGCGATCCGACGCGGAGGTTTCGCCAATGGCGTGCAGATCACCTTTCTTTATTTGTTTGAATACTGGCCAGTCCGTGATTTTCGGCAAACGATTCATGGTGCAGGTTCCTTGTTCCATAGTGGCCCAATTGGGACAACTATGCCTATGAGTACTTTTAGCATGCATAATTCGAGGGCTTATTAACGTCAACAGTGGGCAGGATTTTAACTGGGTTGTTTATGAATCGTTGGGGAATTGCCGCAACGGGAGTTCTGCTGCAGGTTGCTGTCGGGGCGGTGTATGCCTGGAGCGTATTTCGCTTTCCGTTATCAAAGCAGTTTGGGTGGACGATTTCGTAGGTCAGCCTGACGTTTACCATCGCTATTTTTGCGCTGGGCTTTGCGGCGTTTTTGCGGGGCTTTGACTGAACCGGTTGGGTCCACTGGTGGTTGCCATGACGGGCGGCGCTCTTTATGGGGTTGGCGTGGCGCTCGCTAGTTTGGCGAATCATAACCTGACATGGCTGTATTTGACTTATGGCGTGATCGGCGGAATCGGCTTGGGATTCAGCTACATCGTGCCGGTAGCGGTGCTGGTGAAGTGGTTTCCTGACCGGCGCGGACTGATTACGGGTATTGCGGTGGGCGGGTTGGCGCGGGCGCTTTAATCACGGCTCCGGTGGCGACACGGTTGATTGCGAGCGTGGGCGTGCTGCCCACGCTCCTATATTTGGGTATCGCTTATCTGATTGTTACGGTAATTTGCGGGTTCTTATGCAGAATCCTCCGGTACGGCGGATTACTTCGGTTCCAAGAATGTTGGGCTCATTTATGGGCTAATGCTGACGGCCTGGAGTTTTGCCAGCGTGTTTGGGCCGGTTTTAATCGCGCAGATGCGGCAGTCTACCGGGGTGTATGGCGGCGCGCTGCACATTGTTGCGGTGGTGCTTTTGGTGTCGGTGGTTTTGCCGCTGATTGTGCGACCGCCTCAAACGGCGGATACGGGTGAGGCGGTCGCGGTGGGAGTGCGGTAAGGTTTGGGTTAATTTGTAAAACGCGCCTTACCGGAAACACCTTCCGTTCTTTTACTCATGTGCCCGGTCTGTACTTCTTCCGACGCTTCCTCTGCCAGAACGGCCATCCTCCTCAACACATCCAGTTGCTTTTGCACTTTCGCCCACTGATCCCGATTTCTTTTCGTGCTAATGGGTGCCTGCGGGTCCGCATAGTAGTCCAAGACGTCTTGTTTGAGTCCCGCGGGCAACCTTTGCAATGGTTGCCGCGTGAGGGCATTTAACAACTTTGCATACGTTTGGTCTGTCAGCGGGTATGCTCCGGGCCGTACCTTTTCTCCTGTATCTAAATCGCGATTGGGGAGTGAGCTTGGAGACCTGTTTCCCGCTTTGAGCAGCCGCTGCAATTCATCAGTTGCGGCGTTCACGCTTTGGACATACCATTGATGAGTTTGGGGCGTCGGGCCGCGAATTGCCAGCATTGAGAGCGGTCCCAGTTTTGGCAGAATCACAATAATTCCGGCCAGCAGGTAAGTGCGGAATCCCGGTTTTTTGCGATATTGATTCCATCCCTTCTCGAAATCCGCCTCCGCCAAATGACCCTGAAAAATTTGGAAAGCTGTGTTCGGTGTGTCGGGCGGAAAATCGTGACGGTGCAGCAGCGCTTCGGCATAGGCAATCCGCGGCAGAAAACTGCGCACAGCAAAGCGGTAGCCCCGCACTACGGGCCGGCGATCACCGAGAACGTGCTGGAAATCGAGGCCATAGGTATGGTAAAAGGCGCGCGCCAGGGTGGCCGGCGGCACCCTGAGTCCAATGCGCCGCAGATAAGCCGAAGGGGCCATGCGATGTTTGCTGATCTCGTTGATGTCGAAAGCAAACTCGGTTCTGACATGCGCGTGCGGGTTTTCATCATACGTCACAGATGGACCATACTCTTTGGCAAGATTCGGAAATTCAACTGCCACTGCCGGATTGATAGCTCTGAGATGGCCGGCGGTATCACCCACGTAGTGAGACAGCGCCCCGATCGCAAAGGCAAGCTCGTCCGGGTTCTTCGCTTCCTGAAACAGATTCCGGACGAAATCCCCGGATCGCACGTAGTGCGTCAGGTTACTGAAAAATTCGTTGCTGAAGGGGTAATAGCCGAGATCCTGAATCGCGCAGCCGCCGTAAGCATAAGCATGCGCCCGCTCCAGCTCGGCTTCAGTCGCATGGGGAAAGCGGCGCAATATGAATGGTTTAATGGCGCCTTTCCAATTCAGATCAATCAACTGTTCATGAGTCTGCACGGAGTAAGCAAGTAAAGGTCGCTGCCCAAGCAGCAGAACAGCCAAGGACACTTTCCGCCATAAAGACAGCTAGGCTACCGCTCGGTCTTCACTAAATGAGTACAAGTCAGCGTCTTCCGATTGATTCCGTGATCTACTTTGGGGAGCTGACCTCTCGATACAACTCGCGAACTTGACTGTTAAGTGGTTCGTCATCGAACCAAGTACGAAAGGTCAAAATATCTCCTCGGCGGACAGCCTCTTTAAACTCCTGCCACTGTCGCGGGTTGCGCTCATTGTGTTTCAGATCATGATTAGGCGCATCCCCAAGATACGTCACCGTAAACGCTTGGGGCCAAATCGCAAGAACATCAGAGGGCGTGTGCAAAGGCTCGTACGGCGCTGTGTAACTGGCTAGTGGCGCTGTATACGCATAATCTTTCGGCCAGATGTTCTCAGGAATGATCAGAACACCCAGCAGTTTCTCCAATAGTTGCGCAAAGGCGGAAGGAGCCGTCGCATCATTTGGTCCGCCATCGGAACCAACATAAAAAGCAAACTCGACAAGAGTTCATGGTCGAAATTGTATCTAATGAGCCGTACAATACTCGCGCAGCTACTCTCATGAAAAACGCTCTTCCTATCCGCGCTGGTACTCGCTTCAGACGGCGCATAGCAAATCCGGAGGGTCATTATCGGCTGGCTCTTATTATTTTGAGCATCGTTACGTTTATTCACCTGCTGTCATTGCCGCTGGTCGCAAGCTACGATGGCATGGAATACATTCATTTAGCTAATCTGGCTTTTACTCGTTCCTTCGCTTCAGCCTGGAATTATCTGCGAACGCCGGGCTTCCCCTCGGCCCTCAAACTTGCGTTCTTTCTCGGCGGGGAGCAACCGCAGGCAGCCATGATGATCACCTCATTAGCGGGAGTCGCGGGAGTGCTGCTCACCGGTTCCGTCGTGCGCACCGTGGCAGGTAACACGGCAGGAGCGATAACGCTGCTGGTGCTGACCTTTTATCCCGTGCTGGTCTGTTACGAGCACATGCTGCTCTCGGAAACAGGAATCTTCTTCTTTCTCGCGCTCCTTGTCTGGCTGCTAGTCAGATCCCGAGCGCAAGCGCAGCCATCCGGAGGGTCTCTTCCAGTCCTGCTTGCCTGTACAACAGCTCTCGGCTATTATTGGCGGCCAACCATCATCTACTTGTCTCCGGTTATCGCGCTGGGTTACCTGCTCCTTGTATATCTACCGTCTGAAAGTTTCCGTCCCTACCGGGAATTTTGGTCAAACATTCAGAAACAACCGTCCAGAGCTGTTCGCAACTTTGTCATTATTGCGCTCGGCCCTCCGTTGCTGGCCTATCCGTGGATTCACCTGAGCAACCAGCACCCTACAACGGCACCGCTTGAAACCATTACGAATGGGATGTACAAGCAAATCCTGGTGCCGCCGAGCGATCCCGTCAACGCGCCGTTACGTACACAGTATGAGGCCATCATTCAGCAGGACACTCCAAAAGGCAGATTGCCGCTGGACGGCCTGTCCATTGTAGGCGAGGGCCGATATGCATTTATAAAGCGTCTTTCCGCTGTTTACATTCAAGCAGGCTTGCTGAAACTCATTGCGGCGCATCCAGGACGTTACGTTGCGGGAGTGACGCGCGCGTTTATCCATTTTCTCGGCGTTCCCCACCACGTGCCTGACGATGAAAATTGGCAGTTTTCTCATTACGTGTTTCAGCTCTGGTCACCCGGTCAGAACTTTCCGCACGTGCCCGGTTGGATCAGCGACTTAAAACAGTTCGAACCGAAACCGTACGGAGGCGGCGCCTTCATCGGCAGACTCTTTGGCGTGTTAAATCCGCTTTATATCCCATTCGTCCTTCTGTCCTCCCTTGTCTCGCTCTGGTGGTTTTTGGCCGCTCTTAGAGAAGGCAATGCAACAGGGCTCATCATGACTGGCATTCCACTTGCCTTTTTATTTCTTCATTCGCTGACCATGATGGCGGCCACGCGGTACGGTTTTCCCGTGTATCCGCTGATGATTGCCAATTGTGTGACTCTGGCCAGCCTCGCCATTCGCGGATGGGTGAATAAACGAATGCCCGATACGCTATAAGGATCTCTCGAGACATGGTAGACTCGTCTCGAAATTGAAGCCTTTTTCGTTTCCGCCTCAGCTTCCCTCACTGGCGTTTACGCCACGCCGGTACCGGCCCAACGGCATCGGTTACTGGTCCGGCCACATCCCATTCGCGTGTGATTTAATCGCCACTCTCCGCCCTGCAGTTTTCGTTGAATTGGGCACGCACATGGGCGAATCATATTTCGCGTTTTGCCAAGCCATTGCGGAAAACGGCGTCGGCTGCCGAGCTTTTGCCGTGGACACATGGCAAGGAGACGTGCATACAGGAACTTATGGCGACGAGGTCTTCAATGAGATTGACGCATATAACACGGAGCTTTATAGCGGGTTTTCCCGGCTGCTCCGTATGCGCTTCGACGACGCTGTAGAAAAATTTAATGACGAGAGTATTGATCTGCTCCATATCGACGGCGAACACACATACGAAGCCGTCAGGCGCGATTTTCTTCGCTGGTGGCCGAAAGTGAAATCTGGCGGCGTTGTCATCATGCACGACGCTGCTGAGCGCCATCACGATTTTGGCGTTTGGAAGCTTCTCGAAGAGTTACGGAGGGAGTTTCCCGTCGCTGAATTCGTTCACAGCCACGGTCTGGGCGTCATCATCAAACCGCCGCTTCCACAAAAAGGAAACGTCGCGACAGCACTGGTAGGAGCCGATGAGAATGGGCTTCGCCAAATGCGCCAGTATTACGAGACCTGTGCGGATCATCTTCAACTGCAGTTTCTCCGCAAAAAGCAGGAGCGAGGAGCCGAATGGGAAGTCACCAGTCAACTCTTTTGGCGCGGGTTGGATACGGCTTTCACGGAAGCAAACAGCATCCGGCGGGCGCATATCGTCGGTGCGCAGCGCTCGGAGGCTTTTCTTAAACTCCCTGCCTCACCCACGCCCTACGGAGGCTTTCGACTCGCATTGACGCTCCTGCCCGCTTTCCTCCAACTGCATCGCGTCGCAGTAACAACGGCCGGCGGAGAGCAACTATGGATGATAAATGCCGGGAATGCGTCCGAGTTACAAAAAGGCGGCCTGCACGCCATTGTTGCTGATGACCGGGAAAGCCTGCTCATCCTGGACCCGCCCGCTGGTTCCCAATTTGATTTAACGCTGCCTGATTCTGTCCAAAATCAAATGATGACGGGAGGTGTTTTCACTTTAGAAATGAGCGGACTAGACCCTTACACCTTTGCTTCTCGCCTCGTGTCCGCTCAAGAGTTGCGCCTTGCGGAACATGGCAGCGGCTCCGAAGAGAAACAAACAAAAATGGACCGTGTCGAAAAATCTTTCACGTCACGAATGTTGCGACGTTTCACCCGGTAGAGCGTTGAAGCATTTAAGAGGAATGTCCAAGCAGTTTGCGCCCGAGTTTCGCAACAGTTCGAACCGGTTTAGTAACCCGCCAGGAGAATGAGTTCTGGAGTGCCGCCCTCTCCGCTTCGGACCTCCTCAAATTTTGCTCCGATTTCTCAAGCTCGGCTAAGTGTTTGTTTCTCTCTAGGACCTGATCGTGCATTAAACTATCCAGATTTTCCCGGAGTGAATGGGCCAATGCTGTTGCTTGAAGTTGCGCGGCATTGCTCGACTGAACTGCAAGAACCAAGTCAGGCGTGTAATCTGCATTCGCTCCGGAAGCGAAGTCCACTACGATACTTCCGCCGCGTTCCATTCCTTCCAACAAAGCTGTTGGAATCGGCAGGATGAGCCAAGGATCATCGCCAGTCAAATACAGGGAGGAACCGGACTGCCCTTCAATAGGTTTAATGGGGGAAACTTGAGCGGATTTAATTGCCTCCCAAAGCGAAAACTCTGCATTCCAGCTCCAAATCATTTCGTCTTGAAAGTTCAACAGCGAAATCTGGTGAAGCGAAAAGAAACCGGCTTGTGCCGACAAGTCCAGTCGTAACTCATGCAGAGGCTGCCGTTTCTGCCCAGGAAAGTATAAACGAAGGAGCTGCCTTTGCGTGCCCAGGGGCGCAACCGCAAAACTGTTTTCTTCTGAAAAGCCCTCGCCCGATATGCGCCAAAACAGTTGCAGACGTCTCTCCCAAACAGGTTCTGGCGACCTCGGGCCACGAAAGTAGCGTTCCGGAGAATAGTGGACCGGAGTCAGCCGCGCATAATCACGAACCATGTTATCTGCTGACCGCGGCTGAAAAGCTTGCAGCTTCTGATGAACTTGCTCAAGCGGGCGCTTATCACGCGCAAAGTTTCGCAGAATTTCAATAACTTGCTTTGGCTCTGGAGCGCAAAGAAAACCCGTGACGCCATCCTCAATCCAATCAGCGAAACTCCCGAGGCGAGTGGCGAGGGACGGCACACCCATATTTTGCAGCTCTCGCAACGTATAACTAAACGTTTCGGGAACAACCGACAGCAACAGGCTTACCTCTGGCTCCAGCTCTGCCACCCATTTTGGCAGTTCCTCGCGCTCATATTGAGGAATGACGCGAAGCCGTGGATTTTCGCTAAACATGTCCGCAAAATCGTGGCAGCCAAGCAAAGCAACATCGGCAAACTGCAAAAGTTCCGGCAGAATCGACTCCAATAAGAGGCGGCCTTTGCTCACGGCAAGACTGCCAACAACCAGCACGCGCAGCGGGCGTTCCGGTAAAAACCGCAGTTCCGTAAACTGTCGAGATCCGTCGCCAGTTCCATGTGGAATGACCACAAACAAGGAGGCCAGTTCAGGCAGCAATCGCGAATAATTCTCCCGAACCGAAGGAGACGGAGCCACAAACGTCACCACCCCTTCTCTGACAGCGCGCAAAAATTCAGTCCTAGTTACCAGCCACTCCGTCGCGCCGACATTCGGGAAAAACCGGTTATGCACGTTCTCTTCAAGGCAAGCCTGCAAACGCGGCTTTTCACACGATCGGCATACCTCTCCAAAAGTGATGTTGATCGCCGAACAGAAAGGATAATAGTCGTGACAAATAAGAATGGTCGGCAGCTTCAGCCGTAGGCATTCCAGCGCGTGGCCGATGAGCGAAGAAACGAAAACTTGTTCAAACCGAAATTCCCGATGTATTTCAGCAAGAATCTCTCCGTAAGTCTTGTGAAAAATCGCCGTTGCCGGAATGGCAGGTTCTAACGGCCAGGTTCGGAGCAACTCCGGCTGGTCGCTCCCATACCGGTAAAGCCGTAGCTCGTTGCCGTAAGCTCCCCTATGCCCAAAAGGTTTTAAGACTAAGTTTTCATGCTCGTGATCCGCCCCGCTGTAATCTCTCAGCCATTGCTCAACGCCCCCTCCCCAACTATGCATCACGTGAAGCGTGGGAGCCGTCATGGTCCTGGAAACGACAGGTACGGCCTTGGGTTGAGAGAAAAGCGCATAACTGCGGATGGCGTCGCGCAATCGCCGGACTTGCCAGCTTCCCGTTAAGTCAACGGGCGTCGTCTCACCCGTCCGGCGCGGAGAATGCCACGCGCAACAGAGATGCGTTGCTAAATGATGTGAATAGCGGAACCGCGCAGCCTTGGCAATCAAATCCAACGGTCTGACCGGCTCTTGTGGATTCACCATCTCCCGTAAAGCAGCAGCCCGGAGATAAACGCAATCGTCGAAAAAGGAAGCTGTTTCCGGGTCGTCCGGTTGACGGAACCAGTAGCACAACTGATCCAGTTTTTCGTCACTAAGACTGCTGAATATTCCGGCAGGATCAATCGTTCGCCGGTCAAGAGGCGATACCGTCAGCACGCTGGAATATCGAGCGGCGCTCCAGGCCAAACGCAAATCCCAGTTCTTAGGAGGCGCAACACCGGCCCGGACGATAATCATGTCCGTCTCGCTATAAACTCCCACGGCCGCGGCAAACAGATCCTCATAGCGGGCGCTGTCAAAGCGGAGGATCTCCAGACTTTCCGGCAAGGAAAAACTGATCTCGAAATCTTGGCTTACAACCAAAAAGATCCGCGAACGCCCAAAGCTGGTTGTCAGCAGCCGGGAAACAGATTCAGGGATGTACTCCGCATCACCCGGCGCGCCAATCAGAAAGATTCGATACTGGGGAGCGGCGCTGGGCAGAGAGATCGCTTCCTCACGAAAGGCAAGCCTGTTTTCACCATGCAACTTGAACCAATACAAGTAGGATTGGTCCTCTGGTTCTGTCGCATACGGATTTGGAAAGCGCGACTGCCATTCCGGCTGCTCACGATATCGCTTGCGATGAAGACGGAGAATCCGCTCGCCGTTATCGTAGAAGCCATAACCCCAGGGCGCTTGCCAAAGCTGCTGCTGCCCATGGCGCTCGCATGCCGCCACATACCATTCGCGCAATTCAAACAGCGCTGGCATCGTGCTGCCGTATTTAACCAGCATTCCCTGCTGTGAGCCGTTATCAAAACCGGAAAAATGGTAGAAGGCAAGAGGCTGTCCATTTACCAGCAAGCCATCGCGCAGCGATCCGCTTACGGTCCGGTGCGTCAAGTTCCAGGTCGAAACGTTGTAGCAGGCATCGCGCAATATTTTGTAATCGGTAAAGTAAGCGGGAACCAGGTCCGCCCAGCGCTGGTCCGTGAAAAGACCGTTTGGAATATCGTCGTAACAGAACTCCTGCAAACGGTCACACCACCACGACGCAAACCGCCAACCCTCTTCTGAGTTTCTTACTCCTGCAAAGCCAAGATTGTATATACCGTGTTGCAATGTCGCGAGTTCATTGTCAACAATCGCCTCTTCCGTGCTTTCCGGTTCTGTTAAGTGAGGAGTCAGCAGAATGGAGGCATTCTCAAACTCACGAAGGAGGGGGGAAAGGGAGGAAAGAACAACAATGTCGGGATCGAAGTAGAAAACTTCGGCGCAGCCTGGCAAACCGAGAATTTTCCTCAGTGCAAATCCTTTGACAGCCGTACTAAGCTCCACTAAGTCATGCTTGAATTTCCAGGCAGGAAGGTTTGGAATATCTAATTCTTCAAGACTGAGAAGGGAATCGAACGGCTCTCCTTCAGGAGACAACCATTCCGGCTTAATATCGCAAAGAACTACATGAATCATCCAATCGGGATGAAATTTCTTAATGCTCTCGGCGAGAACTCGCGCTTTCGGCAGGTAGTTGACAGCAACACTGGTATAGATGTGGGTCGCCATACAAAAAAGGCGCGCTCGCGAAAGCGCGCCCCAACAACAAAGCAAATAAATCTGCGCTTACTCTACGGGAGCGCCGGCCTTCAATTTCTCGCGCTGCTCTTTGAGAATGGCTTTGCGGCTCAGTTTGATTTTGTTGCCTTCCAGCGCCAGCACCTTCACCAGGATCTGATCGCCCTCTTTCAACTCATCCCGCACATTCTTAATCCGGCTCTCGGAAATTTCGCTGATGTGCAGTAATCCATCCGTACCAGGGAAAATTTCAACGAACGCGCCGAAATCCGCCAGCCGAACCACCTTGCCGAGATAAGTTTTGCCCACCTCGGCTACCGCCGCGATATCGTTCACCATTTGCATGGCCCGGTTCGCGGAATTTCCATCGGAAGCAAAGATATTCACCGTGCCATCGTCCTGCACGTCAATCTTCACGCCCGTCTGATCAATAATGCCTTTGATCACCTTGCCGCCCGGGCCGATCAGCTCGCGAATCTTATCGGTCGGAATCTTGGTCGTGTAAATGCGCGGCGCATACTGGGAAAGCTGTGCCCGCGGAGTGGAAATCGCGGCATTCATCTTATTAAGGATTTCGAGCCGTCCCTGACGCGCCTGCTCCAAAGCTTCGGCCATGATTTTGGTCGTCACATTCTGGACTTTAATGTCCATTTGCAGGGCGGTAATGCCGTCCTTGGTGCCCGCGACCTTAAAATCCATATCGCCGTAGTGATCTTCCGCGCCGG
>JBJMGL010000083.1:0-3221 GCA_045807985.1 Bryobacteraceae bacterium | reverse complement strand
GCGCCGCTACCCGGCCTCCGGCTATGCCGCCAACGCGCAATACTGGCTGGGCAATGCCTACTATGCCCAGCGCGACTGCAAGGGCGCCATCCTGGCTCAGCAGGCCGTGGTGACGAATTATCCGGACAGCCCGAAGGCCGCCGCCGCCATGCTCAACATCGCCAGCTGCCAGACCGAGCTAAAGGCTGCCAACAATGCCAAGAAGACCTTGCAGGACCTGATCAAGGCTTATCCTGACTCGGCAGCAGCTGCCACGGCGAAGGAACGCCTAAAAGGCAAGTAAACGGTGCTTCTGCCCTGATTTGAGCGCGATTAATGCCTTCAGGCATTTGACAAGTTCCCTATGTCATCCTATAATCTCGCTTCTTTCGGGGGTCGTTAGCTCAGCTGGTAGAGCAGCGGACTTTTAATCCGTTGGTCGCAGGTTCGAATCCCGCACGGCCTACCATTCGAAAGAAGCCAAGGTTTCACCACCTTAGGGTCGTTAGCTCAGCTGGTAGAGCAGCGGACTTTTAATCCGTTGGTCGCAGGTTCGAATCCCGCACGGCCTACCAAGAATAATCAAGGAAGCCCACGAATTTCGGTTCGTGGGCTTTTTTGTTCTGGTGTACATAATGGCACGCACATCGCACCTGAATTATCTAGACGTTAAAAAAAAAGAACGCTCGTGTCTTTGGAATGGTCGCGCATGGCAATGACACGAGCGACAGCGATCTTGACTTACTGATCGATCCAACGCCTGACACGACGTTAACGGATGTCGCAGCCATCCAAGTTGAGCTTGAAGCCCACTCGGCATCACAGTTGACGTTTTAACCCCGAGAGCCCTCCCGGACAAATTCAGAGACACGGTTCTTGCGAATGCGGTACCGGTATGAGCAAAAAAGAACTGCGCGTCCGCGAACAATATCCGGAAGAGTGCTCCCGAATTCGCGGAGCACCGTAGCGAAATCCCATGGGCGGTAATGTACGCAATGCGAAATCGGCTCACCCATGCCTGTCACAAGGTGGATTACGAAATTGTCTGAAAGACGATACAGGAGGATCTTCCTATCATGTTAAGCCAGGTGACGGATCTTTTGAAAAGGCTTTCAACTCCCCCGTAACTTGACCTCGCTTTCCCCCCGCCGCCACAGTACGCATTCTGCGTCACGACGGGTTACAACCAGCAAACCATGTCGAGTTCGCCAACGATATGACGGTACCCCCCCGCCAACGCAAGCCACCGGTGCTCTCACGAGCAGGTCAATTGTTAGCGCTCAGCTCTGCTGTGATGGAAATACAAGTACCCCAAACCAAGCGGCGCGATAAAGATGGCGAGTCCCCAACAAAACATCATCGTTACAACCTTGAATCCCAGCATCAGAACTGCATTCACGAGAAATACGTTGCTACCTAGTATGAAGTCCCTCACGCTCTCGTAAACGAAGCGCGAATATGGATACAGCAGCGTATTCACTACGAACATCAGCAGCATCGGCAAGGAAATCGCATGTTTCCCATTAGCCGGACTCAGCATCACGTAGATGAATACCGGAAAGAGAAGTCCAAAAATAAAATGGCGGACGTAGTACGCGAGTGACAGGCCGCCGAAAGTCTTAGCAATAACTGGATGCATCAGTATCTCCAATTGGTGAATTAACGACGAATGGCGCAGCGGCCAACAGCTTTGCAGTCTAGAGCTGCTGCCCCCTCCCTCCTTCGATCCAGCACAATCCGCCCACAAAAAAACGCCGAGAGCAGTGGCGAATCGTCGGTCGTTCCAACGTATGCTGACAAGGTGATGAGGCGAAGAATTTTTGCGCTAACGCCACAGTGGCAAACCCGGCCCACGGATTCAGGTTTTTCCGCAGATTCCAGCTATCCGGGCTCCCCTTGCCTAAACTTCGAGAGTCGCAAGACCACGGACGGCAATTCGTGGATGATAAGCTGACTATTGAACGAGGAAAATCAACATGATCATGCAGCGAGCCGCGGCAGCAGCGATCATTACGAGTGTTTGCTTGTGTAACGCGCTCGCTTCCGACAAACACAAGATCGAGTGTCCGGCTGAAATTCCCGCAGCTGCAACGTCAGTCAAACCTCCCGACGGCTGGACCACTTTCATTGCCGGAGAGCTTAGATTGAAATCCGCAGAACCGATGCTGGGGCCGCCGGAGAAGATGGCATTCCTCAAACCAAGCAGGACAAAGTCAACAGCTGCCGGGTCTGTCGATAGCTGGCTGGAGCTCGACGGCAGTCCCCCGCAGGCAAGTGGATTGCTTGCCGCTACGGCGAACGCGGTGAGGTCATTTTGGCCAAAAGACTAGGTGATTCGACCTCAACCTGTGTCGTCAGCAGCCTGCACAAAAAACTAGAATGGGCTACCAGGAATACTCACGGATGTTCATGCAGCGAGCCCGCGCGGCCACAAACTTACTCGACTCAAGGCAGAGTTATCGGGAGCGTCATTCGGTTGGTCCGGGCGGTGTGAATAATCCGGTCTTCACTTGGCTGGTGTACCAGGTCGCCATACTTTCATCCTCTAGAGCGTAGTCGCCATAAGCGGCCTGCCACACCAGGTTTTTTTGCCGTAGGGCCGTTAGCGCGGCCTGAGCTTCTGATGGCGTCACTTTTCTACCCGCGTTCGCCTCATAGGCGCTCAGCGACTTCCCGTTGAACGGTTCAAATTCCTTGCCGGTCTCTATAATTTGTATCAAGACGGCGCGCTGAATAAGCGTTAAGGCGACAAACTCGCTCTCCATTTCGCCCCATATTCTGGTTCTGAACGCTTCTGCGCTAACCGATAGGGTCTCTGATAATGCATCTGCCCGGCCATCGAGAGCGACGTCACTGACAACGTTTCGCAGCATCTCCGGACGTTGGCCTACCAGCTTAAAAGCGGCCCAGACGGCTTCGCGCTCAAACTGATTCTCTTCCGAAAGAAATCCGTTTATATGGTCAGTGTAGGCATCCGAGAAGCCGCGCTCTAACAAGGGGAATCGGGTCACGTTGCAGCCATAGAAGGGTTGTGCCTTTTTTAGAACTAGACGCGAAAGCTTGTCTTGGTTGGAGCCCGTGAAGACAAGGTACAATTTCTGTTTTCCTGAAGAGCCTTGATTAAGATGATCACGAGCTGCCTTTAGAGCGAACATTGCATCCATCCCTGCAGTGGTAGAAATGGCGTGTTGGGCCTCATCGATGACTACCACTATAGGTTTACCTGCAGCGACGTACAGTGC
>JBJMGL010000082.1:0-11744 GCA_045807985.1 Bryobacteraceae bacterium | reverse complement strand
TATCTGTGTCGCCAAAACCAACCTGCACGAGCTTGCCTTTGGCATTACCTCAAAAAATCCGCACTACGGTTTTGTTCTGAATCCGCTCGATACACAGCGCATTGCCGGAGGCTCCAGCGGCGGGTCGGCGGCACTGGTCGCCAGCAATCTATTGCCGATGTGTACGGGGAGCGATACCGGCGGTTCCATTCGGGTTCCGGCTTCGTATTGCGGAATTGTTGGTCTCAAGCCGACCTATGGCCGCGTGAGCCGT
The DNA here is from genome assembly GCA_045807985.1 of Bryobacteraceae bacterium. GTDB lineage: Bacteria > Acidobacteriota > Terriglobia > Bryobacterales > Bryobacteraceae > Bog-105. Next base: position 11,491 of record JBJMGL010000082.1, on the reverse strand, counting down.
CGCGGTCTTCTTCCGCTTTCGTTTAGCCTGGACTGCCCAGGTCCGCTTGCCTCCTGTGTGGAGGATTGTGCTTTGGCCATGAACGCCATGGCTGGCCCCGATCCGCTGGACCCAAGCTGCGCTGTCGCTCTCCCCTCCGACTTCAATCTGCCTGCTCTTCGCAATTTATCCGGCATACGGGTAGGGGTGCCTAGAAAGGCTTACTTCAACCGTCTTCAAGAAGATGTTGCAGTCAGTATTGACAAGGCTCTTGGGGCGATGGAGCGACTGGGCGCTTCCTTGATCGAAGTGCTAACGCCCAATTTGGATGAAATGAATGCCGTCGCGCGTATTGTGCAGATGGCCGAAACAGCAGCGATCTATGCCGACAACAGGAACGCGGCTGAATTTGGAGCGGATGTATGGGCGCTTATTGAACAAGGCCGCAGGCTGGCAGCGCATGAATACGTGAACGCGCAGCGTATCCGTACTCTGTTCCGCCGCGACTTCGATGCGTTGTGGCAGCAAATCGATATGTTAGTCACTCCAACGACGCCCATCACAGCGCCGCTCATTACGGAAGACCTGGTTCAGATCGGTTCCGAATCGGAAGACACACGCCTTGCCACGACTCGTCTGGTAAGGTCTATTAATTTACTCGGCGAACCGGCCCTTTCCCTGCCCTGCGGCAAAGCAGCCAATGGAATGCCCATTGGCCTGCAACTGATCTCCCCGCCTTTAACCGAGCCGTGGCTACTGCAAATCGGCAAAACCTTGGAAGGGCATTTACTTTAAGCTATTTCCCGCGCCGCTTTCCAGCGGCAGTCCGGAGGCTTCAATTGCCCGCCAACCGCCATCCAGCGAAAGCACGTTGGTGTAGCCCATTCTCCCGAGATTATCGGTTGCCAAGGCGGATCGATAACCGCCGCCGCAATAGAGCACCAGCTTTGTGTTCTTATCCGGAAAGGTTGTTTCAATGTCGCGCTCGATAATGCCTTTGCTGAGATGCATTGCGCCTGCCGCGTGAGCAAGGTCCCATTCGTGGTCTTCACGGACGTCGATGAGTTGCCCGGCATCGCCACGCTCCCGCATTCGCTTATATTCGTCAATATCGATTTCCCGGATGCGCTGTTTCACATCATTCACAAGGGCCAGAAATCCTGGGCTGTGGTGTTTGACTGGTGTGCTCATAGGCCCTCTATTGAATTCGCTCGATTCTCGCGCCGACTGAGGCTAGTTTCTGCTCGATCCGTTCGTAGCCGCGATCCATATGATAAACCCGGTCAATAATGGTCTCGCCGTCGGCAACCAAGGCAGCCAACACCAGTGACGCGCTCGCACGCAGGTCCGAAGCAATCACCTGGGTTCCCATCAGCTTTTCTTCTCCCGCCACAATTGCTTGCCGGCCTTCAATACGGATATTCGCTCCCATGCGCGCCAACTCCAAGGCATGCATAAAGCGGTTCTCAAAGATTGTCTCGGTCACGAAACTGATACCGTGAGCAGTTGCCATCCACGCCATATACTGCGCCTGCAGGTCGGTAGCAAATCCAGGATACTCTTCGGTCGTCATATCGGTTGCTTTGGGCCGACGGTTGCAACGCACGCGCAATGCGCCATCCATCTCATCAACTTCCGCTCCAGCCTGTCTCATTTTAATAAGCAGCGCCGCCACATGCTCAGGCACGCAGTTCCTGACAATCAATTCGCCTTTTGAGATCGCGCCAGCTAACAAAAAAGTTCCGGCTTCAATCCGGTCCGGAATGATTGTGTGGTCCGCTCCGCTCAGGCGTTGGACTCCTCCCACCCGAATCGTTGAAGTTCCCGCACCCTCAATTTGAGCGCCCATTTGGATCAGCAAGTTGGCTAAATCCTGTACTTCCGGTTCGCGGGCCGCATTGGTAATCACGGTCTCACCACGCGCCAGCACTGCCGCCATAAGCACATCTTCTGTTCCTGTCACAGTGATGCGGTCGAAGTGGATCTTCCCGCCGCGCAATCCATCCGGCGCCTGCGCTTCGACGTACCCGTACGACTGTTCAATGGTAGCTCCCAGTTGCTCCAGCGCCTGTACGTGCAAATTGATAGGCCGCGCACCGATGGCGCACCCTCCGGGCATCGAGACCCGTGCCCGGCCTGTTCTCGCAACCAGCGGCCCTAAAACCAGGCTGGAAGCCCGCATAGTCTTGACCACATCATACGGAGCTTCGGGCCTTTCGAGCGACTGGGCATGCACTTGCACAGTTCCGCTTCCGTCGTGAATCGCTGCTCCTGTAAAAGCCAGCAGTTTCTCCATCGTGACAATGTCTTTTACTTGCGGAATGCATCGCAGTGTAACTGGCTCGCTGGTCAGCAGACAAGCCGCCAAAGCAGGAAGCGCCGAATTCTTTGATCCGCTCACCTGCACCTCTCCACTCAGCGGCATGCCGCCAACGATCTTGAATTTATCCATGTGTGCTGTTGTTTCGGGTTACTGGCCGAGAGCCATGCGCAAACGACCCTTGGCAGCCGCCAGAATTGCCTCGGCTTCTTCTCGGGATACTTGCCGTTCGTGCATGATAACCGCCGCACGAACTGAACCAGCCTTCGCCAGCAACCGCGATGCTTCATCATAGGACACCTCCGTAATGGCAGAGATAATCCGGCGTGCGCGATCCGTCAACTTGTCGTTAGTAGGCTGAACATTGACCATTAAATTGCCGTAAACAAAGCCCATCCGGATCATCACTCCCGTGCTCAACATATTCAGCACCATCTTGGTAGCTGTTCCGGCGCGCATCCTGGTCGAGCCCGTGATGATTTCCGGTCCGGGCACTGGTGTAATGGCAATTTCCGCGGTTTGCGCTACCTCTGAATTGGTTGTGCAACTGAGGCCAACCGTTAACGCGCCCAAGCTGCGTGCATACCGCAAGCCGCCGAGAACGTAAGGCGTTCTTCCGCTTGCCGCAATCCCGACCAAGGCGTCACCGGAAGCAAAACCCCGCTCCTCCAGGTCCCGCTTGCCTCCTTCCGGGTCATCCTCCGCCTTCTCGGCCGAGCGGCGCAAAGCGTCATCACCGCCCGCGATCAAGCCTTGTACCATCTCAGGCGGCACATTGAAAGTCGGCGGACACTCGGAGGCATCCAAAACACCTAATCTTCCCGACGTTCCAGCTCCTATATAAAAAAGCCGGCCTCCCTCCTCAAGCCTTCCGGCAATTCCGTCCACGGCAGCAGCCATCGCAGGAATTTCGCGCCGGACTGCTTCCGCAACTTCCCCGTCAGCAGTGTTGATAATCTCCAGCATCTGCCCCGTCGGAAGCGCGTCAATGGCGGTAGAGGAGGGATTTTGTGCCTCAGTCGTTAAGTCGTGCCGCATGCTTTTTCCATCATGCAAAAAGGGCCGGAGGAGCGCCATACTCCTTCGGCCCTAAAATCGCTATTTGCAATGCTGAACTAAATTGCGGAAACTACACGTTAAATGAACTGCCGCAGCCGCAGGTTGACTTCACCTGTGGATTGTTGAACTTAAAACCAGAACCTTCAAACGTTTCAACGTAGTCTACTTCAGCGCCATCCAGGTACAACATGCTGGCCTGATCGATAAAAACCTTTAACTCACCAAAATTATAGGTCTTATCCAGCATATTCGGCTGGTTCTCAAATGCCATCGAGTAGCTGAACCCGGAACACCCGCCTCCCACTACGGAGATGCGCAGTCCAGCCGGCTTCGGCTCCTGCATGCCTAAAATCTCATTCACCTTGCTGACAGCGGTTTCGGTAAGCTGAATCATCCTTCAATTCCTTCCAAACACAAACTTAAACCTTAGTTTAACTTAAACCTTAGTTTACAACTAAGGAACAAGAATTTGATGCCAAATAAGCCCTGAAAGTTCCGGCCTTGCCGTAAACCACACGTCCTAAGAATCATTGGCACCAGCTCTGTTGTTTGGACGTCAAATTGTTGTAACGCGTAGAAAGAGCGGCACGTCCGTCCGCATATATGAGCGGATTGGGTGCAACTCTCCACTTCCCGGTTGTCTCCGGCGAGGCGACCCGAGCGAAAAGCAAATTGGATCACCGAATCACGGAAGAGGCCGCACTGGTCCGACGGGTACAAGCACGAGACGAACTTGCCTTTCGTGAAATCGTGGAACGCTACCAAGCTAAGGTTTTTTCAATTATTTATGGCATCCTGCGCAACCGGAACGATGCTGAGGATATTGCGCAGCAGGTTTTCGCCAAAATCTATTTCTCTATTAAAAACTTCGACTTCCGCTCCTCGCTCCTGACCTGGATTTATAAAATTACGGTCAATGAGTGCTACGACTACCTACTCAAAAGAAGAGTCCGAAAACTAGTCTATGAGAGTGATTTCTCGGCCGATGACTCGCTACGGATGGAAAACTCAGAGCCGGCTACTGACCATGCGCCGCCTGTGGACCAGCAGCTTGCGCAACATGACCTTATCTTTAAGTTGCTGTCAAAAATCTCGGAAGAGGATCGTTCGCTGATTCTTCTCAAGGAGGTGGAAGGATATTCCGTGGAGGAGTTGTCTCAGATGACGGGATTGAATGAAAACACCATTAAAGTGAAGTTATTCCGTGCACGCCAGAAGTTGGTAAAAGCAGCTCAAAGACTGGAAAAGGCTCCTGTGACTTTGTCGATGTCTTAATTTTAGTCTTTTAGAGCTAATCTTTTAGTTAGTAGTAAAGTTTTAGATAAGCGAACATTAGATTCGCAGTTAGATGAAGGCTTTTGAGGGAATTATGCACGAGCCGGTACGGAATCAGTTAGAAGATCTACTTGCAAAAAAGAACGGGGTTACCGAACAGGGCAAGTCAGGGCTTCACCTGGCATCCTGTTCTGAATGTTTGTCGGAATTTAAAGCAATGCAGGCTCAATCTGAGCTTTTCCAATCCCTGCGCACGCCAGAAGAACTGGAGCCAACTGCAGGTTTCTACGCCCGCGTGCTCCAAACTATCGAGGATCGTGCGAGAGGCTCCATTTGGGCCGGATTTATCTATTCTCCAGTTCGCACACGCCTAGCCTACGTGTCTCTTTTTTTGGCAGTAGTGCTAGGCGTTTATGTAGTAGCGCAGGAGTCGAACGAAAGCAATCTGGAACAACAGAAAGCATCTGTTGAACAACTTTATGCTGATGCTCCTGTGTCCGGCAGCCCGACACAACAAAGGGATGCGGTGCTGGTAAACTTTGCTTCGCGCTAGGGGGTTCTCAGATAAGCAGTTCTGCAACAACACGGCGTTCCATGCTGCAAAGTGATGAGGCGAGTTGGTCGAATCCCAAAGTACTTGTTACTTTTCTTGTTATCTTCCTGTGTGGAGCTGCCTTTGGCTCAGTCCTGACACGCAGCTACATTCATAAGAGGATAGATGAAAAGCGTCCAATTGCTATCACTCTGCAAAACCTAAAAGCTGAATTAAGACTTACGCCCGATCAAGAGAAGATAATCACCAAAGAGCTTGATGATTATGTCAAGTACTACCAAAATATTCAGGAAGAGCGGGAAGATGTGGCGGCTGTAGGGAAAAGGCGCATCTTCGATGTCCTCACGCCAGAGCAGAAAAAGCGTTTTAACAAGATCTTTGATCAGCTACCCCGGTAAGAACAGCGCGGCAGAGCGCCGGTCCCAGTTAACGCAATCCGCCAGTGGCGTAAATCGTTTGTCCGGTTAACCAGCCAGACTCATCCGACGCCAGAAAAGCAACTGTATTCGCAATGTCCTGCGGCTGTCCCACCCGGCCCAGCGGGGTTTGCGCCGCTAGACCGCTAAAAAAGTCCTTTACGCCGGGCATCACACTCGTGCCTTCTGTTTCAACCGGTCCCGGTAATACGGAGTTAACGCGGATCTTCCGTGATCCGAGTTCCACAGCCAAGCTCCGTGTGATTGCATCAACAGCCGCCTTTGTTGAAGAGTAAACGGAGCCATTGGGTGTCGGCGCGGTTGATACCACTGAGCTGACATTAATGATGTTTCCGCCCCGGTCGCCAAACCGGCTAACAGCTTCCTGGGTAGCAAAAACCAAGCCTTTCACATTCAAGTCATATTGCCGGTTGAAATGCTCTTCCGTGATGCTGCCGAGCGGCAAAAACTCATAGACACCTGCATTATTGACGATGATATCGACATGCCCAAACTCCTGTTGGACCTTCTCAAAAAGTGGCTTAATCTCACTGATTTTACTGAGATCAGCCCTCACGGCGAACGCCTTTCCGCCCCTTTGTTTGATCCGGTCAACAACTTGATTTGCCTCGTTTGCGCTGCGGGCGTAATTTACGGCTACTGCCGCGCCCTCCTCGGCAAATTTCTCAGCAATCGCGGCTCCTATGCCCTTCGACGCACCCGTTATAACGGCAACTTTGTTCTTTAGTCTTGCCATATCCATCTCCTTGAGGGCCGCCTCACTTAGACAGCCATCAATGTGATGAGCAAGAAACAGGGAAGATTCAACGCGTTTCGGAAGTGTGCGGCAGAAGAGCGGCTAACGCCTTGATGTACTCACTCCAAACGGCGCAATTCAGTTTCATGTGCATGTACTTCGCTTGCCTTCGGATCTCAATCAGGCCAGCCTCGTGCAGCTCACGCAAATGGTGAGAGATTGTCGCTTGCGTCACGGGAAATGCTTCTTTAAGCACCGAGCAAGCAACTTCCTCATCGGCAGCAATGCGCTTCAAAATTTCAAATCTGGTGGGGTCTGAAAGTACTTTAGAGATGGCGTGGAGTTGATCTGCCTCCATGTGCCTAATCTAGCAATACATTAGCTTTACAGACAAAAGCTATACTTCCGTGACGTCACTCTTGCGTTTACACTTACAGTGCTTACCCAGGTACTCCCATAGCCTGGATTGCACGCCAGAGGGAAGAGCCTGCGGCTGCATGCCTTTGAAAATCTTGATTGTCCTTAAGGTCGTATCGCAAACAACCCAACAATTCGGACATTCATTCACATGCCGCTGCAACTCGGCCCGTACTGCCGGGTCTAGTTTTTCGTCGAGGAATTCGTTTAATTCCTGCAGAAACTGCTTACAGGTAAGCAAACGCGTCATCTCCCTTTTTCTTGAACTGCCGGGTTAGTTTCTCCCGGAGCTGCAGTCTTGCTCGCAAAAGGCGACTTTTCACCGCCGAAATCGATAAATTCAAAGCCTCAGCCGTCTCCTCGATTGACAGTTCTTCGATGTCTCGCAAGATGAAAACGGTGCGATAAGCTGACTTCAAACTTTGAATTGCCTCGTTTAAAAGCGTACCCAATTCTTCACGTGAGTAGCTTTCTTCCGGATTTTCATCCCAAACAGCAATTTCCCGGACCATCTCGTCCTCTCCAGTATTGATGGGCTCATCCAACGGAACTGTTTTATCAGAACGCCGCTTGCGCAGTTTCATCAAAGCTTCATTCACTGCGATGCGGACCAGCCACGTATAAAACTTGGAGTTGCCCTGAAAGTTATCGAGGTGAGTATAAGCCTTGAGAAAAGTCTCCTGCAGCACATCTTCGGCGTCGTCATCATTTTGGGTAATCTGCTTGGCCATGCGGAAAACCCGGCGCTCATAATGCGTAACCAATTCCGAAAACGCATCCATGTTCCCGCTTTTAGCCCGCGCAACCAGAGCCGATTCATCGAAACCAGGTGTGGTGGAAGAGGTGCTCACGAAGTAACTTTAGTCTAACAATTGCTCTGTAATAGACCAGCGGAAAGCCGTCCTTTTGCTACGCTCGAATTTACCCCTGAAGCATGGATAGTTTGACGATTACCCTGCCTGACGGCAGTCAGCAGTCTGTTCCACAAGGCAAGCGCCCCCTTGACGTTGCGCAATCAATCAGCCCCCGGCTGGCTGCCGAGGCGATTGTCGCTCGCGTGAACGGAGATCTCTTTGACCTCATTCGTCCGCTGGAGACCGACGGCTCTCTGGAAATTCTCACGCCTAAAAGCCCGGATGCTCTCCCTGTTTACCGCCATTCGACAGCTCACCTGCTGGCGGCTGCCGTTCTGGAACTCTTCCCGGAGACGCAGCTTGGCATCGGTCCCCCTACCGATTCCGGTTTCTACTACGATTTTCAGCGGGACACGAAGTTTACGCCCGAGGATCTGGAAAAGATTGAAGCTCGGATGCATGAGATCCAGGCCCGCAATCTCCCGTTTGAGCGCAAGCTGACGCGCAAGGAAGAAGGTTTGGAGAAGTATCGCGATGACTGGATGAAGCATGAGCTGATCGAGGAACGCGCGGGCGAATTCTTCACTGAATACACGCTAGGCCCGGATTTCATTGATTTCTGTCGCGGTCCGCATGTGCCCTCAACGGAAAAGCTGAAAGCTTTCAAACTGCTGTCGATTGCGGGCGCATATTGGAAGGGCAACGAAAAAAATCCGCAGTTGCAGCGCATTTACGGCACGGCTTTCTTCACCAAGAAAGAGCTTGACGAATATCTCAACCGGCTGGAAGAAGCGAAGAAGCGCGATCACCGCCGCATTGGCAAAGAACTGGAACTGTTCACGGTCAACGAGCTGGTCGGGGCTGGCCTGCCGCTCTGGTTGCCGCAAGGCGCGACAGTCCGGCGAGTTCTTGAGGAATACATCTTAGATAAGGAACGCAGGACCGGCTATCAACATGTCTATACGCCCGCGCTGGCCAAAGTAGACTTGTACAAAGTTTCCGGTCATTGGGAACACTATCACGAAGACATGTTCCCGCCCATGGATTTAGAAAACGAGCAGATGGTATTGCGGCCCATGAACTGTCCGCATCACATTCTGATCTATAAATCAAAGATGCGGAGCTATCGCGACCTGCCGGTACGGCTGGCCGAACTCGGCACCATGTACCGGTACGAGCGGTCCGGCGTTCTCAGCGGTTTGAGCCGGGTCCGGTGCATGACGCTGAATGACGCTCACATTTTCTGCACGCCCGACCAAATCAAGTCTGAGTTCACGAAAGTCATGCAGCTCGTCGAGGGGGCTTACCGTGATCTCGGGATTACAAAGTACACCTACCGTTTATCTCTGCACGATAAAGCTAATAAAGAAAAATACGTTGACAACGACGAAATGTGGGCGCTCGGTGAACGCGTTCTGCGCGAGGCCATGGATTCGCTGAACCTGCCCTACGTTGAAGCTCCCGGCGAAGCGGCGTTCTACGGGCCCAAGCTGGATATCCAATTAGCCGACGTGATGGGCCACGAGGAAACCTATTCCACGATTCAGATTGATTTCCATCTCCCGAATCAATTTGACTTGGGCTACATAGGTCCGGATGGCCAGCAGCACCGCCCGGTCATCATCCACCGAGCCATCATCAGCACCATGGAGCGTATGATCTCGTATTTGATTGAGCTGTATGGCGGCGCATTTCCGGTCTGGCTGGCTCCGGTCCAGGCGACTGTCCTGCCGATTTCGGATCGTCAAACCGAGTACGCCACGCAGGTTTACGAAAAGTTAATCTCTGCAGGCATCCGAGCAGAGCTTGATCTTCGTAACGACAAGGTAAATTCCAAGATTCGGGAAGCGCAACTACATAAAATACCTTATATGCTGGTTGTGGGGGATCGTGAAGCTCAAGCCGGTCAAGTCTCGGTACGAAACCGGAAGAGCGGCGATCAGGGAGCTGTGGGGGTGGACGATTTCGTTTCCCGCCTGGGTCAGCTCATTGCTAGTAAAAGTTTAGAAGAGTAACTCATTGTGCTTATTGCAGTCCTTGTTCTACTAGGCTGCTGGGTGTACTGTGTTCTCGCTGTGGCAGCAGCGGTGAGACACAAGCGGGGTTGTTGTCCGCTCGCGCCCGGTACTCCTGCAGCTATTAGCATTTTGAAACCGCTCGCTGGCCTGGATGAAGGGCTGGAGGGAAACCTGCGCAGTTACTTCGAACAGGACTACAAAGAGTTCGAACTCTTGTTTGCTGTTCGGCACGAGTGGGACCCCGCAACCAGCTTGGTTCGTCAGCTAATAGCAGAGTACCCGGCCATCCACGCCAAGCTCATCCTAACTGGTGAGCCGCCCTACCCTCACGCGAAGGTCTTCAGTTTACAGTGCATGCTCGATCAGTCGCATTACGGCCTGATTGTCATGAGCGATAGCGACGTGCGGGTGGGCCGTGATTTCTGCCGGAGCTTGGCGGCTGAGTTTTCCGATGAGCGGCTAGGATTAGTGACCTGTCCTTATCGCGCCGTAGCAGGCAAGGCAATCTGGTCACGCCTGGAAGCCGTTAGCATGAATACTGATTTTCATGCCGGCCTGTTTACAGCGGTGATGATGGAAGGCACTAAATTTGCCGTGGGACCGACAATTGTCGCTCGCAAGCACGTGCTGAACTCCCTTGGCGGGCTCGAGCGGGTAAAAGACTATTTAAGCTCCGAAGATTTTATGTTGGGCCGGATTGCGGCCGATCAGGGCTTTGTGGTCCGTCTGTCTTCTTATGTCGTGGAACATCGTATCGGCAGCGAACGTATGCTTCAGAACTTTTCTCACCGCCTGCGCTGGGCCCGCACGACTCGCCGTTCCCGTCCCTGGGGTTACATCGGCCAGTTCTTTACCCATCCCCTTCCCGTCAGTTTGGGTATGTGCCTTTTAACTCACGGGCATTGGTCTTTGCTAGCGATTACAATGGCTCTACGCGCGGCAGCCGCCTGGACTGTATCGGAGCGCATTTTGTATGCCCGCGTACCTTGGCTGCTGCTGCCTTTGCAAGATCTTCTCGGCTTCGCGTTCTGGATCGCCGGATTCTTTGGCAACTCAATCAACTGGCGTGGGCGGCGTTACATTCTGAACCGGGATGGCACGGTTCAGTTAGCCAGCTAATCCTGTTTTTATGGAACAGGATGTCCCTTTTCACGGTCCTGCGGGTTATCGTTAGCGGCCTCTTCTTCCAGTTCCTTCGAGAACCGCTCATTGTTCATCGCTTCAAAACCTTCTAAGGTCTGATGGGAGTCCACGGCATCCTGCAAACTCCGGGCCGCTTTCTTCTCTTCCTCATCGGTCGGGACCATATTCTTCAATCGTTCAAACTCTTTTTGATCTGACATTCTTTCCCCTAGTTAGGACTAACGGTTCCCGCTGAGTGTTTCCCGCTCATTTGCCAAGCGGCTTTGCCCTCGTCTTTGATCTACCATGCAAGTTTTTGGTTACAACTCTGCAAAGAATTGCCGCGATGTATTGTTTTGGCGCTGTAAATCGTTTAATCTGCCCTCGAACGATTTAGAATTACATGGCTACTGTTGTCTCCACCACCTCCGCCCAAAAGCATGAATACACCAGAACGGGCCTCAGTGTCGAATCACTGAAACGCGCTTTTATTGACAATCTCATCTATGAACAGGGCAAGTATCCCGAGCTCGCCACGAAGCTGGATTACTACATGGCAATTGCTTCTTCAGTCCGCGACCGGCTTCTCCAGCGCTGGGTTGACACGGTTGCCACTTACCGGCAGCAGGATGTCCGCGTGGTCTGTTATCTCTCCGCCGAATATCTGCTCGGGCCGCAACTTGAGAAAAACCTGTTCGACCTCGGTATCAAGGCCGAGGCG
>JBJMGL010000081.1:0-7727 GCA_045807985.1 Bryobacteraceae bacterium | reverse complement strand
CGCTCCCAATAATAGGTGTAAAGTAGGCTTTTCCGCCAGGGCATCTCTCTTCCCTGCAACAACGGAAGTAAGCTCTGGCCCGCCCGCCCCTTTGGCGACTCCACCCCGGCCGCCTGGAGGACAGTCGGCATGAAATCGATGTTGGCGACAACTTGATTAACAACCGTGCCTTTCGGAATGATCTCCGGACAGTACGCCAGCAGCGGAATCCTCATCGACTCTTCGTACGCCTGCCGTTTATCAATCAGTCCGTGCTCGCCGAAGCAGAAACCATTGTCGCCTGCATAGAAGATGAATGTTGATTCCAGCTCTCCTCTCCCCTTCAGCGCGTCGGTGATTCTGCCCAGTGACTCATCGACGGCCAGCAACGTCTCGGCGTACCGCTTGTAATAATCCGCTAAGGAAAGTTTGCTGTCGTGGTAAGGATATTCGATGCCATGCCAGCTATTCCGTTGATTCTTCACCCACGTGGGTCGATGCTGCACCGGGCCATCCTCGGCGGCGCTCTCCGGCATAACAAATTTCTCATTGGCATGACGGCCCCGATGGCGCTCAGCCGGGATAAATTCTGAATGCACCGCCTTGTGAGAAAGATAAAGAAAATAAGGCTGATCGGCCGGTTGCTGCTGTAGCCATTCGAGAGCGTAGTCAGTTAACTCGTCGGTAATGTAGCCTTTCTGCGGAACATGCTTCCCATTGATATTGAGGCCATTTTTGTCGGGCAGATAAGAGCCCTGGCCTTTGAAGCTAATCCAGTGATCGAAGCCGGGCTGCGGCTGATCATCCACGCCGCCCATATGCCATTTGCCGAAAAAGGCGGTTTTGTAACCTGCCTTTTGCAGATGCTGCGGGAAAAACGTTGTTCCTTCCGGAATAGGAGTATTGTTATCGACAATACGGTGCTGAAACGCGTATTTGCCGGTCAGGATCGATGCTCTGCTGGGTGAACAAAGCGAGGTAGTCACAAACGTGTTCTTGCAGTGCGCGCCCTCGGCAGCCAATCGGTCCAGATGAGGCGTTTGCAGGAAAGACTGCCCCTTCATAAATCCGAGAGCATCGTACCGATGATCATCGGTCAGAACAAAGATAATGTTCCGGGGCTTGCCGTTCTTGCGCTGGAACGACTGCTCCTGTCCCGCGGCATTGGCAGCGAGAGTCGCGCCCAGAGAGCCTAAAAGTAAAGTTCGGCGGTCCATGCCATCTCCATTCCTTATCGCTCACACATACGGAAACCAGGAAGGTTCAATCTCAGGCCGTGCATCGCCCGCCTCGGTGATCCGTTGCAGCAGTCGCCCTCGCAACGTCTCCGCCACCTCACGAGTCTCTGCGGTGCCGGCTAAATTCGTATGCTGGAACGGGTCTGCGTACAGATCGTAAAGCATATATTCCACATATCGCTCACTCCGCGCAACCGCTTTCCACCCCGGACCCTTCGGAGCCGCCACCGCATAAGTCCACTGCGGCGTGCGCAAGACACGAGCCGTCATAAACTCGCGCATCCCGATATAAACCTCATTGCGCCACTCTGACACGCGCCGGTCCAGCAACGGAAGTGCGCTGCGCCCCTGCATGCTCGAAGGAATCGGAACACCCGCGCTTTCGAGCAATGTAGGCGTAAGATCAATCTGGCTCACCAGTTCCGAAATTTCCAGTGCTCGATTAAACCCCGGCCCGGCCATAATCAGCGGGATATGAATCGAACTTTCATGCGGACTCCGCTTGTACTCCGTATTCCGCGTCTTGAAGTGGCATCCATGATCGCTGGTAAACACCACAATCGTGTTATCCAGGATTCCCTGTTCCTTCAAAGTGGCTACCAGCGTGCCAACCGCATCATCAATGCCTTTGACGCACCGATAGTAATCAGCCAACTGAGAAGGCCAAGATCCCGGCAACGGTCTTAAATCTTGCGGCACAAACGGATTCCGGTATTGGTCCGCATGCTTCTTCGGCGGCTGATACACATCCAAATTGTTCTGGTGATGAGTTTCCAAATAAGAAATGGTGAGAAAGAATGGCGCTTCCGTCCGCTTCTCTTTCAGAAAACGAACGGCTCGATCTGTCATGAAATCGACGCGATACTGGCCCGAAAATTGAACCGGCTTTCCGTCGCCATCAAACATCTCGCCTTCATAAGCATGCGAAGTAAATTCAAGCGCATTGCTCGCTTCCCAGAAATCATGAAATCCGCCGCGATACTCCGTCGGCACTGCCCCATTCGTATTCGGCCCGCCGGGAGCAAGGTGCCACTTGCCGATATAATTCGCCGTATATCCCGCATTTCGCAAAAGGCTCGCAATCGTAGTCGCCTTCGGATCGAGAGCAATGGCATTCTTCCATACGCCATGTCTCTCCGGATACTGGCTCGTGAACATCGTCGCCCGCGCTGGCGCGCAAACCGGCTGATTCACGCAAGCCGAACGAAACAGCGTTCCCCGTCGAGCCATTGCATCCAGATTCGGCGTCAGATTCATCGGGTTGGCCCCCATGCAGCCCAAATTGTCCGCGCGAAACTGATCCGAGATAATCAGCACAATATTCGGCTTTTTCGCCGCCGCAGGCTGGCTCTGCGCCCCCGATGCAACCGCCCCCGCCGACGCTGTCCCCAGCCAATCCCGCCGTGTCATCTCCGCCATGGGTCTCTCAAGAAATCAACTTAATGCCAGCCTACAAATCAAGCATATTATTCGACAAGGATGTGATCGTCCCGCCCTGCAAAAGATCTATTCGATTACTCGGATTATTAAATTGCGGAATCCCTGCACGCCGTGACCCTGCATAGTAAAACACGTAAGCTGGCAATTCTAGGCTGTGACGAATCACGCCAACTAATTGCGGCGGGTTTCCCGGAAGGCTTAAATCGTTCAATTGAGAATTTTGTTCTGCAGCATACCGGACGCCATCCTTTATATTCTGCAAGGCTTACTTGGATATCTGTGGGACATCGGTGAGGTGAATGAAACAACGATCCGAACTGCGGCCCGCCGATTTGTTCGTGATCGTGACGGCACATTCCGGCGCTGGCTCGAAACGTTCCGCAAAGAGGGTTGTGCGCTCTATCAAGCTCTATTGGATAACAAGCTTCAAGGCCCGCCAGATATCAACGCATTAACCATTTTGAGCTACCACGGAGTGATCGATGAATCAGAGCCGGACCAACCGCAAATTAGCAGCACGATTTTCCGCGAATGGTTTCGAGCCAATCATAAAGTAGAGAAATCAGCAGGCATCGGAGTGCTGGAACCTCCTCCCACAGCAGCCCACCGGGAGCCGTGTATTTGTGGTGCATGGGAGAAACAAGCGGATAAGAGTTGCGCTGTTTACTTTCTTACGAACGCTCGGGCTCGAACCACTGGAGTGGACCGCTCTTGTAGAAGCTACCAACAATCCGGCACCGCACATCAATGAAATCCTCACGGTGGGTTTCAAGATCGCCAACAGTGCCGTGGTGCTATTTACACCCGCCGACGAAGCGCGGTTGCGGGAGGAGTTTCAGCAGCCGGACGATCCTGGATACGAAACGACGCTGCATCCACAACCCAGACCGAATGTGCTTTTTGAAGCTGGCATGGCTATGGCCAAGTTCCCGAAGCAAACGGTTCTTGTTCAGATAGGGCCGAGTCGGCCTTTCACTGACATTGCTGGCATTCACATCATTAAAATGGACAATTCGATTGAGCGGCGAAGAGATCTGGCAAACCGCCTGAAAACGGCCGGATGCCAAATTACTGATTTGGATTCAACACTCGAATGGCAAACGGCAGGTGATTTCTCGTTGAAAGAGGCCGGTTTATCGGCAAGAAGGTAAAACCTAACTCATCTACGGCCTGTACACCGCGCACGAAGTGTCCGTTTCCCACACCTTCACAAACGACACCCGCCCTGCTCTACGCCCCCCTCTCGTCGATTTCAGCCTTTAAGGAGTAGACGGCATTTTCGCTCCGACCAGGTAGACGTTCCAGTAATCCGCAGGGGTAAAACTCGAAATAAAATTTCGACTGTTCTTACTGCCCTTCAGCCCAATCTTCAAGCCGTAGGCCCGGAACGCGCGTGAACTCACGAGTGTTATGCGTAACCAAAATCTGTCCATGCGCCAGCGCAATTCCGGCAATCAAAACGTCATACGCTCCGATTCGCTGTCCCCTTCCTTCCAGAGACGCGCGGACATCCGCCGCTTGTTCCGCTGCAGTCTCATCCAATAACAGAATACGGAACGATGAGCAGAACTGTCGGCAGAGGGATAATGAGCGTTGTGGATCACGGCTTCGGTGTGCCCCGAAAAGCAACTCGGAAACCGTAACAGCACTGAGAGATACCTTCTGGCGGGAAAAAGAGGCGAGCTTCCCTGCTAACTGTAGATTACGCCCGCGTAGGAGCTCGATGGCAATATCCGAATCGAGGAGATATCCATTCATAGATCTCCACGAACGTTATAGGTTGGCTGTGGTGCCCGCTCTATCTCTGGCAGGCTTCCAATCAGTTCCGTGAATAGCTCCTGAGGCCAGCCATGAAGAACAGCTTCATCAATGATCGACTGTGAAATTTCTGTTTGGGTTTGCAACCCACTTGGTTGTTCACCGCGCAATGAAAACCTATGCACGATTTGTGCGACCTGTTCAAGCTGCTCAGGCGTCAAACTTTTCAGGTCTTGTATAAGTTCCTCAATCGTGATCATACCTTTACCGTACGATAAAAGGTGAAGCGGAAAGTTCGGGGTTTAAGGCTCTACGGCCGGTACATCGCAAACGAAGTATTGGTCTCCCACACCTTCACAAACGAACCCGCGCTTGCCATAGATTCTGCTACCTAAATATAAACACCTGTAGTCTCAAGCCACAATTAAAAGAAACGAGGCCCTAGTTCCATACTGGGCTGATTTCCGTGCCTCACGCTTCCTCATGACCCTGACTATCTGTTAAATGCGAAAACTTTACCTATGAGGTTCAAGTAACTTCGCCCATGCCGGAATCAAATTCGGAGGTGCCTGGGATAAAGCGTCCTGCCATGCTGCCCTGAGTTGCGGATTATTCGGGTCGCGTTCAAGCGCGTTGTGCAACTCCGTCAAGCCTTCCGCCCATCGGCCAAGCCGCAGAAGAGCAATGGCGTAATTCGTGCGGATACCGGCGTGCGCCGGATTGAGGGCGCTTGCTTGACGATAACGTTCCAGCGCTTCCGGCAGGTTGCCTGCTTTTTCGAGCGCTGCTCCTTCATTGTTGAGCTTGAACGCCTTGATCGCATTCTGGCTTTGGAGGTCGCGTTTGCGCAGCGTCTCGGTCAGCTTTCGCTTCATGTCCGCCGCCTCTTCGGAATGGCCCGTTTGCCTCAGCGCGCCTTGCAGGGAATTGAGTACTGACTGGTCTTCGGGATTAATGGCGTAAGCTGCCTGAAGAGGCGCAACCGCCAGTTGCGGCTGGTCTTGACGAAGATACTCGGCGCCGAGCCGGTATTGTGCCACTCCATCCTTTGGGTTCAGTTCTACGGCGCGCTGAAACGCAAGCAAGGCCCCGGCATCGTTGGATGTTGCTTTGCGCGCCATTCCAAGATCGGACCACGCTTCCGCGAAATCGGAGCGGAGCGCGACGGCCTGCTCCAAACACGCCGCTGCCTTGGGATAGTTACCTTCCGCGCTATAAACCTTCGCGCGCAGGTACTGTGCGTCAGCAGCATCGGGAGAGCGGCCCAACAGTGCAATCGCCTGGTCCAGATGGCTGGCGGCAGCCGATGACTCACCCGCTTGCAGCAGGGCCGCTCCCAAGTTGCTCTGAGCAATTCCAAACTTGGGGTTGAGAACCACTGCTTTTTCAAAGCATTCGCGGGCTGCTTTGGGGTCGTCAAAACGGTTGTAGGCTTCTCCCAGGGCATTCTGCGCTTCGGACGATTTGGGTCGCAAGCGTACTGCCTCCGTCAATTGGGCAATGGCCTCTTCGCGCACTCCTTCTTCCGCCAGCAAACTTCCCAGGAAAAGATGCGCTTCGGCATTGCGAGGCTTGCGCTGAAGGATTTTGCGGAGCACGCCAGCCGCTTCGGTGCGTTGACCTTTTGCGGCCAAGCTCCAGGCTTGCTCCATCGCCGGATTCTGCGCCCAGAGCAGCGTCTCGCAGATCAATAGGCAGAGCAGGGAAGTAACTCGACCGGACATGGAAGCAATGCCTTATCCAAATTTCTGCGTGCGCGTAATACCAGCGCCTTCGGTTATCTCGACGAGCTGATTTGCTGAAGTACTGGTAATACGTTCGACTGTACCAGCAGGCCAGCGAACCTCGATGTCCACGGCGGTTGCTGGACCAAGGCCAAAGTGCAGACGCCGGTCATTCACAGACAGGTAAGAGGATTGGGCAAGAACCTCCTGTGCCTGCGCTTTTCCATTGTAGTGAACTGTCACGCGGGCTCCAATGGCGCTACGGTTGGATTTTACCCCGTTCAGTTTTACCTTGATCCAGTGTCCCCCGCTTTTCAGGTCATTGCGCAACAAGGAGGGCGGCTCATTCAAGTTCATAATGAGTATGTCGGTGTCGCCGTCGTTGTCAAAGTCTCCGAAGGCGCAGCCACGGCTGCAATGCTTGGCTTCAATACCGGAACCTGCTTCGGAAATCAGTTCTTCAAAACGCCCATTCCCCAGATTTCGAAAGACAATACGCGGAACTTTGTACGGCTCTTCCGGGCGATTTTGCAGTTCAGGATAGATCCCGCCTGTTACCCATAGCACGTCAGGCAAACCGTCGTTATCAAGGTCCTGGATGCCCACGCCCCAACTCACATAGCGGTTCTCGACGCCCAAGCCCGAGCGCAGCGTGTCATCCCGGAACTCACCCTTGCCGTTGTTTGAGTAGACAACCGGAGTATCGGCGGCGAAATGGGTTTTCACAATATCGAGATTTCCGGACCCATGCAGATCGCCTACTCCAATACCCATGCCTGCCTGCTCCATGCCATCCTCGCTCAAAGCGACTCCGCGCTCCATGGCCTGTTCCGTGAACGTACCGTCATGATTGTTACCGAAGAAAAGGCTTGGCGTCGAATCACAGGCCAGATAGATATCGGGCCAGCCATCATTGTCGAAGTCGGCTGCCACGGCTGTGAGTCCGTAGCCTCCTTCTACCGCTCCAATGCCGGACGCGGACGTGACATCGGTGAAAGTACCGTCACCATGATTGCGGTAAAGCGAGTGACGCCCGTAGGGTAAGCCGCGAGGACCACAAAACACGTTTTCCGCGTTACACTCCTTGGATTGTCCCGCACGCGGAACAGACTGCATATCGAAGGTAAGATAATTGGACACGAAAAGGTCCAGTTTGCCGTCCCGATCAAAGTCGAGAAAGGTGCAGCCCGTGCCGAAGCGCGACTCTGTGCTAAGCAGTCCCGCTGCTTTCGTCACATCCGTAAAAGTGCTGTCGCCATTGTTGCGGTAAAGGATGTTCTGCGGCCATCCTGTGATGAACACGTCTTCCCATCCGTCGTTGTTGTAGTCGCCTATCGTCACGCCAAAAGCATAGTGGTTCCTGAAAAGACCTGCCTTCTGCGTGACATCCGTAAAAGTGCCGTCCCGATTGTTTTTATAAAGCCGGGTGGAGGCATCCGGCGGCGGATCGCCGAACCGGGACCCAGAAAGCACCAGAATATCGAGCCATCCGTCGTTGTCATAATCAAAAAACGCGACGCCGCAGCCCATCGCCTCAATCACGTAATCAGCGCGATCCGGATGACCGCAGATTGCTGGTTTACGGAGT
>JBJMGL010000080.1:0-2179 GCA_045807985.1 Bryobacteraceae bacterium | reverse complement strand
TGTCGTTGCGAGCCCGAATTCCAGCCTGCGCAACCAGGGTAACACGACCCATAAGGAGTATGAAAGTTGTTTGCACGAGCTCTATGATGAATTTGAGCCGCGTGGAATCATTGGAGCAGGATCTAACTCTCAAACTCGCGGACCTACGTTGGACCGCAACCGGATGGATCGCTTTGCGATCCGCCCGATGGCATAGTAATGATATGACAACCTGTAGTTGTCATTTATTTTGAGGGTACTAGGCAAGCTCGCCCGGCTGCGCCTGCGGTACCGTGCGCGTGGTGCCCACGGCCAGGTCCAACGGCAAGTTATCTCTCGTCGTAACCTCGCTAATTCAGATGCCGGATATTCCCTGCCAAGTTGCATAGTAGACAATCGTGTACAAGTTAGAGTTGCAAGGATGAAGCTCGCTCCCGCCCGCCGCCCATGCCGGGGTTGCCCACCAATGACGCCACGGGGACCGCACGGCTGTTTTCTGCGCTGGCGCGGCTTTGGCCGACCCGTTCGACCAAAAGAGAAACGGCCCCAGCGCGGGGAAGCAACCGAGGCCGTCCAGTAGTTACCACGCTAATGTGCGATTGGCATGATTCAAAAATACAACAAACGACCGCGCCAGTGTGTCGACCGCGCCAGTATGTTCGCTTGTGAACTCCCAGGCCCGCGTACTCCCAGGCCGCCTCAGTTGTGGCGGCCTCTCTTATTCCAGCCCCCCGATAATCTTGGAGGAATAATCCCGGAGATGATCGCTTGTTCCGATGCCGGATGCCGCGGATGGTCGTGACAACGCCCTGCGGCTGGTAGACTTTTGCACTTAACGAACGGCGGAAGATGTGATGATTGCGGCTATCAAAGAAGTCATTTCCCCTTCGCCTTCGGGTCATCACTCGAATTAGTGTCCCTTTCGCTGTCGCGGCACCAGGATGATCGGGTCGTCCTGGTCCGGGTAATGTCTTGGAACGGAACCGGAGTAAATTTAGGAACTCAAGCCTCATCAGTCGGCAGTTCAAGAACCTCCAATGCGACATCTACAACCGCTGGCACGGTCAATGCCAGTGTAGTTTCATTAAACAGCGTAACAGTTAGACCAGCAGGAATAGCGTTCGGGCCATGATTAAGACGCTACGCGACTTGCAAGCAATTGCTTCCTGCGACACGTCACAAACCCAATCCCCGCGAACCCGATCAGCAGCATCGCCCATGTTGAGGGTTCGGGGATAAAGTCCATTGCCGCTGCGGCGCACGACATATTTGCCCCAAAGAAGCCAAACTACGGCGGCAACTTTCGGCCGGTCATGACGGGGGGCGAGCATGAGCGTTTTGGAAACAGTAATCCTTGCACTGATTTTAGTTTGGGCGCCCGGGCTGATGATTGGCGCGTACCTTACTTGGGGTTCACCTCGCGTCGATTAATTGA
Organism: Bryobacteraceae bacterium; assembly: GCA_045807985.1. Taxonomy (GTDB): domain Bacteria; phylum Acidobacteriota; class Terriglobia; order Bryobacterales; family Bryobacteraceae; genus Bog-105. The sequence continues at coordinate 765 of JBJMGL010000080.1, read as the reverse complement.
TTGCCCGCTCGATGCCTTCAACAATCATCCAAACCCATCCCGTCATCGCCACCGCAACAGCGATGAGGTAGAGCGATCTGAACCAACGCGCACGCACGATCTTACCGTGGTTGCAATGAGTGGCGGTGTTGCGACTTAACTCCGGAATCGACTCGCTTTGTATCCACTACATGCCGGACGTGCGAGCCCTCTGCTTGCTGAACTAGCGCCCTGAGCCGCTGCAATTCCAGATAGGATTGGGCGATGTTCAATTTCGGCGCGGCTGTTGACGTTGCAACTGACGATTGTTTGTTCATGGCCGGTCCCTCCCGGACCAGTGAGGCTACTGCCAAGGTTTTTGTTCCGTCTGTACGCTCGCCGACTCGCCGAACAAAAACATTTTCGAAGGGCGGTTCGCCCCTAAGCCCTTTCGTGAATGCGAAGATCATCCAAGCTTTTGCCGGCCGCAAGCAATTCCCGCAGCCAGCGTGGCTGCTTGCCACGACCGGACCATGTTTGATGAGGCGGTTTTGGATTTCGAAATTTCGGATGGGCCTTTGGATAGGGTCGACGCTCGGGCGTCTCGTTGGAGGCCTTTCCGAACTTCCGCCTCAGTTCATTAAGCCGCTGTTCGTGTGAGCGTTTTTCCGCTTCGAGCTTTCTCGCCAGTATCAAGCAAATCGTCTCGTGTAGAGCCCAGAGCTCATCGAGCGACATTGATTGTAAATCGATACTTTCCATCGCTAGCCTCCACGGGCGCGCGACTTCGCACCGGCCTCGCCGACC
>JBJMGL010000079.1:0-8817 GCA_045807985.1 Bryobacteraceae bacterium | reverse complement strand
TTGCCCGCTTCTGGATTGCCGGACTTGTCATGGCATTATTCGCTTTGACTACGCTCAAATTGAGGTAAACAGGTCCCTTGCAACTTCGCGAAAAACATGTCGTTGTGATTGGCACGAAACGCTCCGGTCTTGCAGCCATCGAATTGCTGCAGAAACAGGGCGCGCACGTCCGCGCGATGGATGCGAATACTTTAACGCCGGAAGAACAAGCGCGTTTTGCCGCCCTCGGCGTCCCTGTCGTTCCACAAGAGCCTGAATATTTGACGGGAGATCTCATTGTTCTGTCTCCCGCTGTTCCATACGACCTTCCGATGCTCGTCAGCGCGCGCGAACGCGGGATTCCGGTCATCGGAGAAGTAGAGCTATCTTCTTATTTTCTTCAAGGTCCAGTGATCGGCATTACTGGCTCCAATGGAAAAACCACTACGACTGCGCTTACCGGACATCTGCTTAAAGAGTGCGACATTGCCTGCCAGGTCGGCGGAAACATTGGAACAGCCGTCGCAAGCCTGGTTGACTCCTCCACCAGTAGTCAATGGAATGTGTTGGAACTTTCCAGCTTTCAACTTGAATCCATCTCGCGCTTTGAAGCGAAAATTGCCGTCTGTCTGAACGTCACGCCCGATCATCTCGACCGGCATGGCACATTCAAAAACTACGCCAACGCGAAAGCTCGCCTCTTCGAAACGCAAGACGCGAGCGACTACGCTGTGTTGAATCTAGAGGATCAGGTTTGCCGGAGTTTTGCTGCGCGCACGAAGGCGGAAGTGTGCTGGTTCAGCACCTCACAGCCGTTGCCCCGTGGTGTTTGGATGAGAAACGATCAGATTTTTTGGAATAAGCAGCTGCTGCTTCATCGCAATAATATTAAGCTGCGCGGTCTGCATAATGTAGAAAATGCAATGGCAGCCGCATTCATAGCATTGCTGGCCGGAGCCCAGATTGAACAAATCGGGTCCGCGATTGCTTCATTTCCTGGAGTTGAACACCGCATCGAGTTCGTTCGCCATCTGGAAGGTGTCAATTACTTCAACGATTCCAAAGCCACAAACGTGGACGCATCCTTAAAGGCAATCGATGCGTTTGATAACGGTTTATGGATCATTCTGGGTGGAAAAGACAAGGGCAGCGACTATACTCCTTTGCGCGAGCCGTTGGAACGGCGAGCGAAAGCGGCTCTGCTGATTGGCGCGGAACCGCCTTATCCTTATGCCGCCGCTCCGCTGATCAAAGAAGCTCTAGCGAATACCATTCCGGTGATTGACTGCGGCACGCTCGATAGTGCTGTCAGATACGCGCGAGTCCATGCGCAACCAGGTGATACCGTCCTGTTAGCGCCCGCATGCGCGAGTTTTGACCAGTTTCAAAATTTCGAAGAACGCGGAAAAGCGTTCAAACAAGTAGTGACAGAATTGTCCTAACCGTATGGCACAACGGCTCAAAACAGACTGGCTCTTATTTCTGACTGTGTTAGCGATGGTGTGCTTTGGCCTGATTATGGTTTATAGCGCATCTTCTATCCTTGCCGAACTCAAATTCCACGTTTCAGGCACCCACTTTTTTGTGCGGCAGCTAGGATGGGCGATCGTTTCCATTATGATTCTTCTGTTCTGCATGAAACGCGATTACAGGCAATGGAATAATCCTCGCATCGCATTTGCCGGGCTCGGGATTGTGCTGCTGTTACTTGTCGTTGTCTACGTCACCGATACGGGAAACCATCGTTGGCTGAGAGCCGGGCCGCTCTCGCTGCAACCTTCCGAATTAGCCAAGCCTGCTTTATCGCTTTTTCTCGCCTTTTTTCTGTGCCGAAGGCTCGGAACAGTGAACGATAAATACACCCTCGGACCCATCGCGGTTTGTATCTCAGTGATTGCGCTAGCGGTTGCTATTGCTGACCTTGGAACTGCTGTTGTGCTGGTCGCAACCACCTTCGCTGTTGTCTTTGTTGCCGGCATTGAGTACCGTTACTTGGTCGTGTGCGGAGTGCTGGGAATCACCTTAGGCCTAAGCTTCATTGCGATGAAACCATACCGGCTGGCGCGAGCAATCGATTTTATCGACAAGGATCACAAGCTGCTAGCCAAGATTGATCCCAAGGATCACATTTTGAAATATGCCAAACAGACCGCCGCTACCAGCGATCCCGGTTATCAGCAGAGGCAGGCCAAGATTGCCATTGGTTCGGGAGGTTTTTCCGGGCTTGGATTAATGCAGAGCAGGCAGAAGATGCTCTACCTGCCGGAGGCGCAAACTGATTTTATTTACGGCATCGTCGGCGAGGAAACCGGGTTTGTTGGCTCCGTATTGCTATTGGCTGGTTTTGCCATTGTGCTCTGGCGAGGTTTGCGTACTTACTCCCGCGCTGAAGATCAGTTCGGCCGCTACCTTGCTCTGAGCGTTACGGTCTGCGTGGTGATTCAAGCTCTGATTAATATGAGCGTCGTGCTGGATCTGGTGCCCAATAAAGGCATTCCGCTGCCCTTTATCAGTTCTGGCGGCAGCTCGCTTCTCAGTACCTTGCTCTGCATGGGCATGTTGCTGAGCGTGAGCGAGCACACGAATTGAATCGATTAGTCCGATGAAGCATTCGTTCGTGCTGACTGGAGGAGGAACAGGCGGTCATATCTTTCCGGCTCTCGCGGTGGCTCAAGTCTTACGGGATCGGGGTCATCGCCTCTTATTCATCGGAACACGGGAAGGAATGGAATCGCGTTTAGTGCCGGAAGCCGGTTATGACATGGAATTTATTCGTAGTGGAGCCTTGAACCGGGTCGGTTTACGTAAGCAATTGCAAACTGCATTTCAATTGCCGGGAGGCGTGCTGACTGCCTCCGGCATTCTACGGAAATTCTGTCCTCGCGCCGTGTTCAGCATGGGTGGCTTTGTCGCCGGACCGGTTGTGCTGGCAACGAGCGTCCTTCGCATTCCCTTAGTTGTGATGGAGCCCAATGCCGTTCCGGGTTTTGCCAATCGTAAAATGGCCCGGTATGTTTATCGGGCGTTGTTGGGTTTTGAGGTAACGCGGAAGTGGTTTCCGGCTTCCAAGTCGGAAGTAACTGGCGTACCAGTCCGTCCGGAGTTCTTCGGAGTGGAACCAAAGAGCGATGGTCAGTTCACAGTCTTGATTACCGGCGGCAGTCGAGGTTCCCGTACTCTGAACCGGGCGTCACAAGAAAGCTGGCCGCTATTCCGCAATAGTGACACTCCCGTTCGGATCATCCATCAAACCGGAGCGGCTGAATACGAAACACTGGCCCGTGAGTTTAGAAGCGCTGGCATGAACGGAGAGGTGGTGCCTTTCATCCGTGACATGGCAAATATGTTTCATCAATCGGACGTGATTGTAGGACGCGCTGGCGCCGGAGCTGTCAACGAGATCGCAGCCGCGAAAATGGCTTCCGTGCTGGTGCCTTTTCCCTTCGCCGCCGATGATCACCAGCGCCGGAACGCTGAAGTCATGGTGGAGGCGGGAGCGGCGCGAATGATTTTGGACCGTGAGCTGACCGGAGGTCGATTATTTGAGGAAATCGAGAAACTTCGCGCAGATCCCGATGCCATTCATGCCATGCGAACCCATGTGAAACAGTTCGCAAAGCCTGGCGCGGCGGAACGCGCGGCGGATGTTCTGGAGCAGGCGGCTTCTTTCTGAGATCCATACGAAAAGGTGGTTTCGCACATTGACACAGATGAAGAAAGCCGAAACAATACGGTTAAAGAATGTTTTTTAAGCCCCAACACGTGCATTTCGTGGGTATCGGGGGCATTGGGATGAGCGGTATCGCTGAAGTTCTGCTTACTCTCGGGTACGAGGTTTCCGGCTCCGATCTGAAACTCAGTCCTATCACTGAGCGCCTAACGAAATTAGGCGCAACTGTATATGATGGACACCGAGCGGAAAATGTCGCGGGCGCCAAAGCGGTAGTCGTTACATCGGCCCTCGAAAGCCGCAACCCTGAAGTGCTGGAAGCACGCCGCCTGCAGATCCCAGTGATTCCGCGCGGCGAGTTGCTAGCCGAACTCATGCGCCTGAAGTTTGGCATTGCCATCGCGGGCAGCCACGGAAAGACCACGACCACCTCCATGGTTGCTTCCATTTTGAACGCGGCCAATATGGACCCGACCGTGGTGGTGGGCGGCCGCGTCACGGGCATGCAAGGCTCCAATGCGCGTGTCGGCAAAAGTTCCATTCTGGTAGTCGAATCCGATGAAAGCGATGGCTCTTTTTTGAAATTGGCTCCCATCGTCGCCGTCGTGACGAACATTGATCGCGAGCATCTGGATCACTACAGTTCGCTGGAGCAGATCCGCGAGGCGTTTACCGATTTCATCAACAAGATTCCCTTCTACGGTGCCGCCGTGATCTGCATGGATGATCCGAATATTCAGCGGATTTTTCCAGCGATTCAACGGCGAACGATCACTTATGGCCGTTCCGCGCAAGTCGATCTTCAAATCCAGGATGTCGACCTTTTATCTGATGGGAGCGATTTCGTCGTTCGCCGTTTAGGCCGTGAACTGGGGAGCTTTCATCTCAATGTTCCTGGCTTGCACAACGTTCTGAATGCCACTGCCGCGATCGGCGTAGGGCTGGAAATGGAGGTTGGCTGCGACCAAATCCGTGAAGGGCTGGCCGCTTTCAGCGGCGTAGACCGCCGTTTCTCGTTGCGGGGAGCGGAGCGGGGTATTACGGTCATTGACGATTACGGGCACCATCCGACCGAAATTAAGGCTACCCTGGCCGCCGCGCGATTAGGGCCGTTCCGGCGTATTTTAGTGCTGTTCCAGCCGCATCGATTCTCCCGGACCAAGCATCTGCTCGATGAGTTCGGCACGGCTTTTCACGGGGCTGACGAAGTGTATCTGCTTGATATCTACTCCGCATCGGAACAGGCGCTTGAGGGCGTCAATACGGAAGCGCTACTGGAGAAAATACAGTCATTTGGACATCGTTCAGCGCACTACGTGCGGACGATACAGGAAGGGATTGATGCCATTGTCAAATCGGCAGCACCAGGAGATCTGATCATGACATTAGGAGCAGGTAACGTGTCGGGGGCCGCGGAGAAGATTCTCGGATGCTTGCGAGGGGCGGAATAATGCCTGTAGCCGGAGCGTGGTTGTGGGAAGGTGTTCGCCTGGGGCGCTTCGTACTTTGGCTGATCGCCGGCGTGCTGCTGATGGTCATCGCCTTGTTTGCCTGGCACACTACGGAAGAATTTCTGATCAAGGACAATCGTTTCCGCATTACGGAAGCGGATGATCTGGCTGGCCAAAGCCCCAATCTCCTTGTCGAAGGGATACGTTATGCATCGGCTTCCCAGATTCGTCACGTCTTTGCCGAAGATTTTGGCCGCAGCCTCTATCTGGTTCCAGTCGGGAAGCGCCGCGAGCGGTTGCTGCAGATCGATTGGATTGAGGAGGTCAGCATCGCCAGAATTTGGCCGAATACACTAAAAGTGCAAGTTCATGAGCGCACGCCAGTCGCCTTTGTCCACCTTCCTCCCAACGCGAAAGACGGCATGTCGCATTTTGCTTTGATTGACCGCGAAGGATTTATTCTCCGGCCGAAGGTGGCCGCGAAGTTTACTTTACCAGTGATTACCGGGATTCGAGAGTCGGAACCGCTCGATGATCGCCGCGCCCGTGTGCATCGCGTGCTAGCAATGCTGAAAGAGATAGGGCCGCTTAGTAAGGACATTTCCGAAATTAACTCCGCAGACCCTAATAATCTGACGGTCGCTGAGCATGTTGAAGATACTGTCGTCAATTTAATGCTTGGTGATGAGAACTATGCAGAGAGATTACAGAATTTTCTCGCTAACTACAGCGAAATTCGAGCGAAGCGGCCCGATGTGAAAACTCTTGATTTGCGCGTGGATGGCATCATTACAGCGGTAGGAGAAGAACGGCATGGCAAGTAAGGCGAGATTGGCCGTCGGGCTGGATGCAGGCAGCACCTGCACGCGCATTGTGATTTGCGCGATTGAAGATGAGTCGCTAAAATTTCTTGGTCACGCCCAAGCGCCCGTGCAAGCCTGGAACCGCAGCCGCTTGAGTGATCAGGAAGCTCTGACACAAAGTATCCGGTTTGCGCTGCACGAAGCCGAACTGCGCGCGCAGGTGTCACCCGAATCGGCTGTGGTCGGAGTGGGCGGTTCCGTATCGGGCATTAACAGCCGTGGTCTGTACGAATTTGGCCGGCGTCGCGATATTGAGCCGGATGACCTGCGTTATGCCGTCGAACTAGGTGCGCGTGTTCGCCTAGAAGAAGACCGGCAGGTACTGCAAATTTGCCCGCAGGATTTTACCTTGGACGGACGCGCCGGTTATCGCAATCCAAAGGGAATTACCTGCGCCCGGCTGGAGGCAAACGTGCATGTGGTTACCGCTTCCGCGCAGGATCATGGAGCGCTGCTTTCCGCCGTGCATCAGGCGCATTTGGCTGTTGATGAGTCTGTGTTTGAAGGCATTGCGGCAGCGTACGCGGCTGTTCTGCCGGAAGACCGGGCGCGCGGCGTGGCGGTGATTGATGTGGGCGCGCAATCAACGGAGGTCACGGTTTATGACGGCGATGCTTTGCTGCTTGCCATGAGTCTTCCCATAGCGGGTGATCACCTCACGCGTGATATTTCCTGGCTTCTCAAAGTAGATTACGAAGACGCGGAAAGTCTTAAGAAAGAGTATGGCTGCGCTATTACCGGTATTGAATCAGATCACAGCCTGATCGAAATCCCTTCTCCGGAAGGACGGGCACCGCGTGAAGCGCCTCGCCATCAACTGAACGAAATTCTGGAAGCGCGGGCGGAGGAGATTTTTGATCGTATCTACTCCGAAATCCTGCGAATCGGCATGGAACAATCGCTGCTCGAAGGCGTCATCCTGACCGGCGGCGGGGCGATGCTCCCCGGCATGTGCGATATGGCGGAGCGAATTCTGAACTGCCAGGCGCGCAACGGCTTGGCGACCGGCCTTGAGGGGTGGCCTTCCGAATTGGATAACCCGGTGTGGACCGTGGCGGCGGGTCTTGTCATGTACTCTGGCCGGTTGCGTTTAAAGCGGGAAGTGAAACGAGCTTCGAATGGCTTGGCTGGTTTAGTGTTGAAATAACTTTTTAGCTGGATTGCGGGGACAAAGAGAAGGACGAATGACAGAGGATTTGAAGTATCTGATTGAAGAGGAAGCTCAGCTCGGCACGCGTATCAAGGTGGTAGGCGTCGGTGGCGGCGGGTCTAACGCCGTGGCGCGAATGCTTCAAGAGGGCTTGGCCGGTATAGAATTCTACATCCTGAACACGGACAAACAGGCGCTGTCTGTCTCAGCTGTTGCCAATAAGCTGGCCATTGGGAAAAAGCTGACTAACGGGTTGGGAGCTGGAGCCGATCCCTCTGTAGGCCGTCAAGCTGCTCTCGAAGATACAGAACAGATTATAGAAATTCTGGAAGGCGCCGATATGGTATTTGTCACGGCGGGACTCGGAGGCGGTACCGGAACCGGTGCTGCTCCCGTCGTGGCCTCGTTAGCGAAAGAATTAAACGCCTTGACGGTTGCGGTCGTTACCAAGCCGTTTGCGTTTGAAGGTCCGCGCCGCATGAAGCAGGCAGAACGGGGCTTGGCCGAACTGGCCGGTAGTTGCGACACGTTGATCAGCATTCCTAATGAGAAACTGCTGAATTTGGCTCCGAAAGGCACTAGCTTTTTCGAAGCGTTTCGCTACGCGGATGATGTGCTGCGTCAGGCGGTGCAGGGAATGGCCGACATTATCACTACCCCTGGCCTAATTAACCGGGATTTTTCTGATATCCGCACGATTATGGCGGGTATGGGTTACGCCATGATGGGAACCGCCACGGAATCTGGCGAAAATGCGCTGGTAGAGGCCGCGAAACAGGCTATTAATAGTCCACTCATGGAAGAGGGCGGAGTCTTTGGAGCGCGTGGTGTACTGATCAACATTACGGCTTCCAGCCAGCTTGGTATACACGAAGTGAACGAAGCCTGCAACCTGATTCGCGCCGCCACTGAAAATGATGATGTTCAAATCAATTTTGGTGTTGTACTTGACGAAAAGATGGGATCAAACGTCAAAATTACGGTCATTGCGACCGGATTCCAGCGCGATACGCTTCCTGAAATCGACCGCCGCAATCCGCATTTCCCTTTTACTATGACAAACCCGCCAGACCATACCGTTCATATGACAATTCCTCCTCCGTCGGTGGAGCCGGTGCCTGAACCCGAAATCGTTGTACAAGCAACGCAACCTGAATCAGCAGTCGAAGAACTGCCGCCCGCCGATGACTACGACACGCCAGCATTTTTGCGCAAGCAGAAACGCATGCTGCAGTAAACAGGAGAAGGCTCCTGCGGCTGAGACGATCCTAGTTGATCGGGTACATGCTTCACGCCCGGTAAGGTGGATGATCGCGTCCCCTGGCCAGATCTCGCCGCAGGGCTCTGGGGCAAGCTGTTCGGGGATCGTGGCGATCTCGGCCAGGAACGGTTCGAACGCTTGCCGCAAACGGGGGTACAACGGATTACCAAGCGGAAGCGCAACAGGAAAAACAAGCTGCTGCCGCTCGGGGACAAACTGCTCTTGCGCCAACGCGGGTTGATGGAAAGCGTCGGAGAGCAGCTGAAACACGATTGTCCGATCGGACACACCCGTCATCGCAGCGTGTACAACGTTTTTGTCCATGCCTTCGCTGCTCTGATCGCATACACCAGGCACGAACACAAGCCATCCCTCCATCTCACACCGGAAGAGCAAGTCCTGCTGGCGGGAGCGTTCTGACCCTTATACCGAATTGACGTTAG
>JBJMGL010000078.1:0-3288 GCA_045807985.1 Bryobacteraceae bacterium | reverse complement strand
TGCAAAAGTGCCGCGTCAGAAGCACTGTGATGCGTGTGTCGCACCTGGTTGGAAGAATGAGCCCAAATCCGAGTGCTTACTTGCTGCGTTGCTTATGTGGCTGTACCGTTCGCACTTGGTTGGAAATCTGAGTGCTCGCGAAGCACCAAGCGTCTATCAGGCAGACCCTGCCCCTATCGAACTGGGTTGGAAAAAGGGTGGTTTCTGTGCCAGACGCCAATTACGGCGCACTTGATATAGCCATCCCATCGAGATCCGCGGTTCATATCGCTCCAGCCTGCTGTTCGCCGTTCCAACCGGGTGCGAGGCTCGATACGCGTGCTCGATACGAAGTAAATTGAGCTTCCTTTAAATTGAGCCGGGACGCACCTGGTTGGAAAAAAGATCGCAGGAGGTTGGAAGAACGGAAGAGGCGGTTGGAAATATGCTCGTATCCGGATGGCAGGAGCGTGTCGAACTTAGTTGGAAGCGATACCGGAGTGGGTTGGAAGTAATGTCGCACTTGGTTGGAAAAAAACAAAGGCGGCGCAACTTGTTTGAGGGCATTCTGCAAATCCAAAGTTTTTAAGGCTTTCTTAGATTTTGTTTTTTATAGTATTCTCAGCACCAATAGTATCTATCCATCCACTGGACCATGAAAACTCGACGCCCTGAAGTCAGTAACTCTCTTCCGTTGATCAGCACTCCGTTGGCTGTTGACTTCATTCGATTCGAAAAAAATCTTTTGCAGATGGGCTTTTTTGGCGCCCACGATACGCGGCACCGCAATCTCTCCACACGTCGCATCGAGCAACTGGTCAATCGCGAGGGACAGAAGATCAAGGTCGCAGCCGAATTTCGGGCCTCCCAGGAGTTCGGTCTGCCCTCGACAAGCGATCGTGACAAATACATCGCTTTCATGCGGATCGCCATGGAGCAGAAGGCAAAGGCGGGCGGAGCACTTGAGAACCCGATTCGTTTTACGGGCTATCAGCTGTTAAAAGAGCTCGGTCTCAGCTTTTCCGGGGAAAACTACGAAGATATCAATCGGTGGGGCCAGCGCATGGCCGACACAAGCATCACTTCAGAGCAGGTTATTTATCTCGCCGCGAAAAAGAAATATGCCAACAAGACCGTCCATGTTTTCCGCAGTTTTACGCGAGCTGGACAGAGTGACTTGAACGGATCCGGCAAAGCCGAGGCATTCGAAGTAGTGCTGGAAGACTGGCTGCTTGAAAATCTGAACCAGAGCTACGTTGTACCCGAGGATTTCAATGCTTACCGAAAACTGAAGAGACCAACTGCCAAAGGGGTATTTGGTTATTTGCACCTTTGGTTTCATGCAAGCCAAGGCCGCGATGTGGAAAAAGACTACGGCGAGCTATGCATTCTTCTAAATATCCCTGCCTATCGCCACGTTTCAAAGATTCGGGAGACGATGGGCCGGTCTTTGGATGAGTTAACTTCGATCGGGTATCTGTCGAAGTGGGATGTAAAGCCAATGATGACAAAGTCGGGTTATAAGCTCATGCTGAGTCCGGGTGAGGAGGTTCTTCGTGTTCTGGCCATCACGCAAAAGAAACAACTCTCCGGCAGCCAGCAGTCCGGGGCCTCGGCAGTTACGGAGGCGCAGCAGACAAGTGTGGAGGCGCTCGTCAGCAAGGGAGTAAGCCGGGCCAAGGCGACGGCCTTGTCACAAACGACGTCCCTGCAGCAAATTCAGGAGCAGATCGACTATTGGGAATCGTTGCTGAGATATGGAGGCCGAAAAAAAATAAAGAGTCCTGCCGGCTTTCTCATTTACCTGATTGAAAACCAGATTTCGGCTCCTCCGCAAGGCCGTGACTCTCATAAGCGGACATCGGGGAGAGAATCCCAGGCCGAGCACTTGAATCGACCCAACGAGCAAACACGGGAACAACAGTATGAGGCATTTGTGGACAAGAGGGTGGATCACGAACTCCAAACGCGCTATCCCGGTCGCGAACTGGCCAAACGGGTCAAAGCAATTGTAAAGGAAAATACACTTTTTGATGAAGTGTTTGATTCTTTCCATCCTGCACAACAAGGCGTGCTAGCGGAACAAATCTTGCGGCAGGAGGTCAGAAGGGAATTGATCCTTCCCACTTTTGAAGAGTGGCAGCAGCAACAGGAGCAGTTCCCGCTGTTTTAACGAGCGTCAATTCCGTGATAGCTACCGCCTACATCAGAGTGCACACCAGGAAACCAGATCTGTGCAATATCTTGCTGGATTCCCTGCTGACGCAGTTCCTTGGGCCATTCCGGATCGTTGATGTCGACAGGCGGACTCCAAAGGTTATCGCGATAGTAAGCACGGCGCTCATCAATGCTCACCGCATGCCGACCGACTTGAATGATGGGATTCTGTGCCATATCGAGCAGACGTACGGGTTTGTAGATCCAGCCTACAGACGAAACAGTGTCCCAGAGACCCATGAAACGGATCGTGACGTTACGGGAGTAGGTTTGTGCAAACGCGAAATCACGCTCGATGGTATGTGCCGATTTGGAGCCACGCTCATGGGTTTGTTTCTTCAGCATTTTACGCTGATTCTGTACGGCGTGAACGAAACTATTCCATGCGTAGAGTAAGTGCCCCTCGTTGCCTCGGCACAGCAGACCATATCCATGGATCAACCCGGCCAGTGAGCATGCGGTATAAGCTCCGCGCGAGAAGCCAAAAATGTAGATCTCATCGCCATCATTGTAGATTTCCATCAGATACTGGTAAGCATCGAGCACATTAGCCTTAAATCCGGCACCGAAGGCGAGACCTTTGACTTTAGACCAATAGCGGAAAATGGCGTATCGGATCTTGGGGTCACCCATTGTGCCTACGCCCGGGTGGTAATAGGCGACTTGATCGTCGGTGATGCGCAAAGCCGTGTAGAGCTTGACGACATTTGAGTTCCCGCCTTTGCCATCACGAGTATCCGTAAATGCGTTACCCGTTCCGTCGCAGAAGATGAAAATCTTTTTATTAGGGTGCGGCATCTTTGTGTCGATGTCCGCCTGGGCATGGCAATTGATAGCAGGCGTAAGAGACAATGGATTAGGCACTGGCATGACGATGTCCGCTGAACCAGGAAAAGTGAAGCCGAAAGAAAAAATATTTTCACAAGTAATCCAGTGACTCTGAACGCAGCTAACTGACCCGTCGGACGCTTAAGCGAGAAGTCAGCGTTGCTGACATCGGAGCGTAGCGCGTTATACGTCCACTTGAAATGGAAGGTACGAATGGCGGATTTACCAGCAGGAGGACACTTTCGCCCATGATGGCCGCTACGT
>JBJMGL010000077.1:0-7338 GCA_045807985.1 Bryobacteraceae bacterium | reverse complement strand
GCAGGAAGCGACGGCGCTTTGTACTCAAGCACTTGCAAGTTCCCGCCAGACAACTGCAACTGTAGGATTAAGAACGCTTCCAGTTATTTTTCGCAGACAATTTTTACCGGACCGGTTTTAAACAATACGGGCGCAGCAGACGCGTTCAACAGACAGTTGGAGCGGGATCTTTCCAACGGGGATATACCGCGAGTATTTTCAGCGGGTTGGGTATACGAGATTCCGCGATGGTGGAAGATTTCGGGTTGGGAAGTGGCGGGGCTGGTGCGGGTGCAGGCAGGCGCGCGATATGATAGCCGTGACACAAGCGACAAATTTCAATTCGAATCTCGGCTATGCGCTGCAACGGCCAAACCGCATCAGCGATCCCAATGTGCTGACGAACCGTAGCGCGATCCGCTGGTTCAATACGCAGGCATTTACATTGGCTCCCCAGTTCACGATTGGGAACAGCTCGCGGAATCCGGTGCGTGGGCCGGGATTGCAGGATGCGGACTTGATGATGGGCAAAACGTTTCGACTGACGGAACGCTTTGGTCTTCACCTTCGGGCAGAGGTATTCAATGTAACGAACACTCCGCCTTTTAATGACCCGAATGGGAGTTTTGGATCTCCTTCGTTTGGAACGGTTACGAGCGCCGGGAATCCTCGGGATTGAGTTTGCGGCGAAGCTGGTGTTTTGATGGGGAGGTGAGGCGACTTCTGTTTATCGGTGCTCATCCGGACGATGAGACCTTTTTTGCCGCCGGGACCATCGCTAAGTACACGGAGGCGGGCGCGCAGGTCAGTGTTCTTTGTGCGACGCGGGGTGAACGCGGAAAGACGGGTGATCTTTGCTGTGTTGAGGATCTGCCGCAAGTGCGTGAACAGGAGTTGTTTGATGCGATGAGGGTACTGGGCGTAACTGATGTGCAGTTTCTGCACTATCAAGATAAGTGCCTGGCTGATGCGCCCGCCGAAGAGATCCGGCGTTTGCTGGTAGAAACGATTCGGCGGACGAGGCCCCAATTGTTGATTACATTTGATACGCATGGGGCAAATCAACATACTGATCATATTGCGATCAGCCGATTTGCGTTGGATGCAGCGGCGGCGGCGGCGGATGCGCGGTGGTATCCGGAAACGGGAAGTGCGCATCAGATCGAGAGGCTTCTGTGGACGCCACCGACGATTCTCTTCAAACTGCCGGAAGGCGCGGACATTCCGGCCCTGCCGGGATCTGATTTTGTGATCGATACGACGCCGTGGACAGAGCAAAAAACGGCTGCGTTTCAGGCGCACCGGACACAGTTTCCGGGATTAAAGAAGCTGTTCTTCGATAATCCGAATGGGCGGAGAACGTTTGGACTTGAGGTGTTCCGGCTGGCTTGGGGGGAACGGCCCGCAACGATTCCGGCAGATGATCTGTTTGCGGAGTAAGCTTTACGCGCGGTCACCATAGTTCCGCTGGCAACAACCTTTACCGGTTTGTGGGCAATCCAGTCCGGCAGTAACTTTCTTAGGAGCTTCAGCACGGGTGAAATGATGGGAACCGGATAGCGCTCAAAATGACCGTAGATGTAATCAAATGATAGGACCTTGTAATTAGAGTGAAATCGAATTTCCGCAAATCCTAGCCGCTGAAGGATGTATTTCAGTGATTTTTGGCCGAAGTAGGTCAGGTGCTCTGTTTTGTATTCCATCCAGTGCTTGCCTAATAGCCGGTGCGACCAGCTATCCAGTGACGGTGTAGCCAGTACGAGCAACCCTTCTGGTTTTAGGCTGCGATGCAGACGAGCTAGCGCATAGGCAGGATCGCGAACGTGCTCAATCACATCGAAACCGACAGCTACGTCGTAGTAATCGGCGGGCAGTTCATTCGATTCGAGTGAACCTACTTGCACAGCTTGTTTGGAAAGACGCCGATTCGCCGTTTCCACCGCATGCGGCGAGTATTCGAGACCTTCCACGGTGAATCCATGTGAACTTGCCTCCAGTAGAAAATCACCCGAGCCACAACCAATTTCAAGCAGTCGTGGGCTGGTTACGTTGACGAGCGGCCGTACCTTCGCTAAATAAAGAGCTGCCGTGGCGCGTTTCAGCGCTGCTACGCGTTTTCGGGCAACCTCACTCTCGCTGCCCAAAAAGTATTGTTCCGAATATATCTTCGCGAGATCCTGATCAGAAGGCTGAGGATAAAGAAATTCAACGTCACAGCTATCACACTGATAGACCCCGTGCTTGCCGGACAAAAAAAGGAAGTTTGTACAATTCGGCTTTTCACATACCGGACATAACAATGAAGGCGGATACATCGCGTTTAAGCTCTTCTCACAAGTACTTACAGATTTAACTAGGATTATGCGTTTTGGGGTAACCTTCGACGGTTTGTCCTTGCAAGATACCCCAGGGCCAAAGGAAAGACAGTTGCAGCAGGGACTGAAGAACAACGATGGCGAGAATGGTCTTGGCCCACGTTCGCGGCCTACGTGCGAGCAATCTTTCAATGGCAACCGCGGAGAGCACAGTGAAACAAAGCAAAGCCGGCAGAATGAGTCGTGGCGGCCAAAAACCGCCTGGATACGCTGGCACAGCGGGAAGAAAAACCACGATGTTTAAGAACCAGCCAAGCCCGCAAGTAGCTAGCGCCGCCTGCTCCGCATCTTCGCTTCGTCGTCGCACAATACTGCCGTAAAAAGATTTAAAGATCATCAGAGCCGTTAAGATCAACCCTGAAACGGAAAATAGCAGCCCTGTTTTGACCGCGACCTGCATCCGCTTCTGGTTAGTTTGTGAGCGAGCGCCGAAGTAACTGTCAGTGGGATCGTATTGATAAATATTTAAGATGTCAGTAAAGATCCCCAGGTGAACCAGCGCGGCATAACTGTACCGATGAAACCGCAGCAGTTCGTAAGGAAACGTGACAGGAGTTCCATCTCTGGGATCTGCGGCTCGATTGTAGGGGGGTGCGTTCAGAATATGGATGTCAGGGCGATGGAGAAGGAGGATATCGTGCGGCGTCATCTCGGTACCCACTGTCGTATTGAACGCGAGGGAAGCCTTAACGCGTAAAATCATGGTTGTCTCTGCGATTGTGAGTAACAGGACAGCAACAAAGCCCTTGATAACGTCTACTCTGCGCAGCCGATGAGTCCACACAAAAATAGCAAGCGCAATCAGCACGGCAACGCCTTGACTGACAAACAGGAACTTGTTAGCCATTCCAATCAGAAGCGTGCAGGTAATTCCAACCAGATATCTTTTGATCTTGCGCGAATCTTGCTCCCGGCTGACTCGGATCAGAAGGTAATAAGTCACAACCGCAATGGGTACACACAGGGCATCGGTAGCCAGTACAACCGCATGGATCATAAATACGGGCAGGAAAGTCAAGAAGAGGAAACCAGCGATTCGAATAAGCCTGTCATCTAACAGCAAGCGGAGTAGCTTGTAATAAACGACGAGTGCAACCGTATTTATCGCGATGCTGAATAACGCGATGACCTCTAAGTAATGAACTTCGCCCGTGATCTTGACAACCAGCGCTGCCAACAGGTGGTATAAAGGCGGTTCTGGGCGGGTTGCCTCTGCGGCTATCAAGAAATGCCAGGGGTCCGCGAACGCGTGTGACGTCCAAGCCTTTTGAGACTCAAAGTCCTGCCCCCAAGACCCATGATGGAAAGCCGCGTTGATCTGAAATAACAGGTAGATAACCAGAGCAAAACGAATCGCAAAGTGTTCAGCGGCTTCTCCGTTTCGGAAGAGATGCCCGAGACTGAAGCGGCTACGGAGGTCCCTAAGGGGAGGATTGTACGGGGATTCCTGCTGATCAGCTAATTGTTCACTGAGAATTGCTTTACTACTTTGCATAAAATTCAAATTTCTGGCCGCGCAAATGGTTATGAACCGGCGGGTTTATTATAGAAATTTTTCAGAATACCTCAAACTTTGCCGGTTCCAGGTGTAAAGCAGCAGCAGCGCGATCATAATCAAAGCTAAGCTCAGGCCGGTCCAGAGGCCATAGATGCCGTAGCCAAAGCGGAAGCACAGGACGTAGCCGACTGGGAGGCCGAAGAACCAGTAGCCGCCCAGGTTGACGAGCATGGGAGTCCGCGTATTGCCGAGGCCGCGGAGCGCTCCGGTAGCCACGGTTTGGATGGCATCGAAGAGTTGGAAAGCGGCGGCAATGACCAGTAACGTCGTGCCTACTTGCAGGACGTCTCCGTCATTGGTATAGATTTTCAGAATATCACGCGGAATCAACAAGAATAAACCAGCAGCGCAGAGGGCAAAAACGCTGGCAATGCCGAGTGCGATGAAACCGTGGTGACGGGCAACTTGGGGTTCTTGACGGCCGATGGAGTGCCCGACCGTGACCGCGGCTGCGGACCCGATGCCGAGCGGAACCATGAAGCTGACCGAGGCTACATTGATAGCGATCTGGTGAGCAGCTAAGGCAGTGGGTATTAATCGTCCCGCAAGAAGCGCGGTCGTGCCGAAGGCCCCGATTTCGAGCAGGATTTGTGTCGCCGCCGGTAGACCAAGGCCCAACAGCAAGCGGAGTCGGTTCCAATCAGGTTTTCGAAAGATACCGGCCGCCGTGGGTTGGCTGCGCCGCTCGAACCACCAAATGCAGAAAGCGAGGACTGCTGCCATGTAGAACCGGGCCATCACGGTGGAGAGCGCCGATCCCTTCACGCCGGAGGCGGGCAAGCCCCAATGGCCTTCGATCAAAAGCCAATTGAAGAACCAGTTCACCAAGTTGGCGCTGACGAGCGTGAACATGACGGGCCGGACGTGCCCGATCGCTTGCAGATAACGGCGGAAAGCGCTATAGAGCAGCAGGGGCAATGTGCTTAAGCTGAGACCGCGAATGAAGTCTTCGGCCAGTGCGCTTACGCTTTTATCGATGCCGATCGCTCCAAAAAAGGATGGGGTCAAATTGAAGAACAGCATTAGCACCGGCGTGAGAAACAGCGCGAGATAGATGCCGGTCGCTAATGAGTTATGGCAGTCTTCGCGATCACCAGCGCCGAAGGCCTGCGCGATAAGGGTATCCAGTCCAAGCAGGAGGCCCGTGCCGAAGATGGCAAAGGCATAAAAGGTGCTGCCGCCAATAGCAATCGCGCCAATAGCGGCAGGACCCAAGTGGCCGACCATGATCGTGTCAACGACGTTCATTGACACCCAGCCGAGTTCTGCTAGAGCCACGGGAATGGCGAGCGCAAGAACGTGCCGGACGTTGTCCCAGAGACGATGCTGAACGAAAGTTGTGGGAGCGGTATTTGCCAAGAGTTGCTGTTAAGCTCCTGGCGATGCCGCAACGGTTTGCAGTTGCCGAAGGTGGTTCAGGTCATGACCGGCCATGGTTTCGACTATCGTTTGAAATGTCATTTCGCCGCGCTCGGGATGGCTGACAGGCTTGGCGTAATCGGCGGGTGAGACGGTTTTGAGGAGAAGGAGATTCCAGTGACGAACGCCCGAGAAAACAGAAAGCGCTGTTTGCGCGTTAAGCGTATCGTATGGCTTGGCCCAGAGTTCCTGGTTGAAGGGTTGGATTACATGATGCCCCTCGGCGAGCGATTGCCGTAAACGGAATGCAAAAGCGATTTCACAATCGGCCAAGTGGCAGAGAATCTGGCGTGCGGACCATTTACCGGGAGCATAGGAACGTTCCAAACCACCCGGCCCTAGCTGTTGAACAACTGTGGTTAATTGGTCAGGGGTGGTTACAATGACCTCCTGCGGGTTGCGGTTCCCTAAAAATTCTTTGTACGGGTTGAGGGGGATTGACACGGTATTTCCAGCGGACATTCTCCCTCCAGGGTGACATGGTCTTAGTCTTTTCCCGAGGAGAAAAGCCTGGAAAAGCAGGCACGGCTAAAGGGACAGCATTTTATGTCTTTCATGCGGCTTCTTTCCCATCGCCTTTTTCTCCCTTTTTGTTTGCTGAGTTTGGATATTTCCTCTTCCCAGGCGCAGAGTGTCGCGAATTTCGTGAGCATGCCTCCGTGCCGCGTGATTGAAACGCGAGATCCAAACTTCGGGGCTTTTGGTCCGCCTGGTCTTGCGGCCAATTCCTCAAGGGATTTTGCGATTCCTGCCAGTCCTTGCGGCGTCCCATCGGGAGCGTTGGCATATTCGTTTAATATCACCGTGATTCCACATGGGTCACTTCCCTACTTGACAATGTGGCCGACAGGACAAAATCAGCCGGGAGTTTCGACACTGAACTCTTTTAGCGGGTCGGTTGTCGCGAATGCGGCGATTGTTCCGGCGGGAACGAATGGATCGGTTTCGGTCTATGTGGCGGGAAACACGGAACTGATTGTAGATATCAACGGATATTTTGTGGCGTATGTCCCGCCAGCTATACCGGCAACTCCGCCAATGCCGACGATCCCGGTGACGATTGCTCAGGCCAGCAACGATATACAAAGCAGCACGTCGTTAGGTACCGGAGCTTCGAGCGCTGCCAATCACAACACGGCGGTAGGATTTAATTCACTTCACGCGAATTACAATGGGAATTCCAACACGGCTCTGGGGGCCAACGCGCTGGGCGCGAATGTGAGCGGGAGCAACAATGTCGGGATTGGCTCTTTTGCGTTGAGTAACAATGTGGGATCTTCGAACACAGCGGTGGGTACGCAAGCGCTTCTGAACAATGGAATAGCAAATAATAATACGGCCGTTGGGTTTCAGGCGTTGTGGAGTCACAACGGCGGGGGATGCTGTAACACGGCAATTGGTTTTGGCGCGATGTCTGACGATACGGGGAGCCAAAACAATGTGGCGATCGGGAATGGCGCGCTTTCCGGCAATCTGACCGGCGGGAACAATATTGCGATTGGGGTCGATGCCGGAAGCGCCGTGACTGGTGATAGTAACGTCCATATCGGAAACGTGGGTCAGGCAAGTGACAGTAACGTAATACGGATTGGCACATCTTGCTCGACACCCTGTGCGCCTGGACAGCAACGATTTGCTTACGTTGCCGGAATCTTCGGCACAGGTGTGAATTCCGGTTCCGCTGTTTATGTTGGCGCTGATGGGAAGCTAGGAACATTTCCGTCATCGCAGCGGTATAAAGAGGATGTTCAGGATATGGGTGCCGCTAGTGACGCTCTTATGCAGTTGCGGCCAGTTCAGTTTCGCTATAAGCAAGCGGCTCCGGATGGCACCAAGCCTCTGCAATTTGGGTTGATTGCGGAGGAAGTGGCTGGGGTAAATCCGGAGCTAGTGCTCCGTGATATCAAAGGGCAGATTGAGACAAAGCAATATCAGCAACTGCCATCGAAGCAGCTGAACCAAATGCAGAATCATCACCAGACCATAGAACTCCAAGCGCGGGAGATT
>JBJMGL010000076.1:0-1818 GCA_045807985.1 Bryobacteraceae bacterium | reverse complement strand
GGAGTGAGAAAATAGCGGAGTTTGCTCCGATGCCCAATGCCAGCGAGAGCACCGCTATCACGGTAAACAGGGGGCTTCTACTAAGGCTGCGAAGCACGAATCTCAGGTCAAACAGCAAACGTTCCATTTCCCTGTTGCAATTGCACGCGTGTGGCCGTGCAATCGAGCTCTGCAAACTCAAGAAAAATAAAGTGATTCCTGCCGGATAGGTGTCCGGTTATGGAACGGGTTTGTGCGAAACTGGCCAACTCCCCATCACCATTTCTATTTTTAAATGCCCGGCCTGCTGATGGTCACTAGATCGGACTGATGGCTCCCGCCGACTTCCTCAGGTTCCTCGTTGACATGATGCGCCAAGCTAATCAGATCCGAAGCGCAAGCAATCATTTTTTGCCGCCGGACGGGCGAAATAGCATCCCTGCATGAATTGGATGCCCAGCCCGGCGCAGATTTCCGCGGTAGGAAGGTCTTCGATGCCCTCCGCAATCACTTTGACGCCGAACTCATCCGCTAAGTCAACAATCTTTCCAACCGTGGAGCGGTACATGCCGTTACCGAGTCCGGAGACAAGCGATTTATCATTCACAAACCGTTTTACGATACTCTGTCCGTCATCATGGTTTGCAGGCGCGGGCTCAACTGTCTTTCCTGCCCAAACCAGGACTGCAATCTTGCCAGATAAAGATAAATGACAGGCGTTGTATAGAGGGTCAGCACCTGGCTCAGCAATAAACCGCCGACAATGGTAATACCTAAGGGACGGCGCAATTCCGCGCCCGTGCCGGTTCCTAGCGCGAGAGGCAGGCCGCCCAGGAGAGCAGCCATCGTCGTCATCATGATAGGACGGAATCGTAGCAGGCACGCTTGATAAATGGCCTGCTTCGAGGGCATGCCCTCCTTGCGCTCAGCTTCCAAGGCGAAGTCAATCATCATGATCGCGTTTTTCTTGACAATGCCGATCAGCAAAATAATGCCGATTAGTGCTATGACCGTTAGGTCGGTGCCAAAAATAAGCAGAGCTAGTAAAGCGCCCACACCCGCTGACGGAAGCGTCGAAAGAATGGTAATCGGGTGAATGTAACTCTCGTACAGAATGCCTAGCACGATATACACCGTAACGAGAGCAGCCAGAATCAAAAGCGGTTGACTGGCGAGGGACGCCTGGAACACTTTCGCAGTACCGGCAAATGCTCCGCGCACACTGGCGGGCATCCCGATTTCCTGTTGCGCATTTTCCACGGCCGTCACCGCTTCGCTTAAAGCGGTCCCAGGTGCGAGAGCAAACGATAGCGTTGCAGAGGGAAACGGCCCCTGATGGTTCACTGTCAAAGGGGTAAGAACGGTTCGCAAACGCGTGAAGGCTGAAAGCGGTACGGAAGTTCCGTTACTCGAACGCACATAAATCTGGCTTAAGGAGGAGGGGTTCTGCTGAAATTCCGGCAGTACTTCTAGAACCACATGGTATTGGTTGATGCCCGTGTACATGGTGGATACCTGGCGCTGGCCAAAAGCGCTGTAAAGCGCCGTATCGATGGCCAATGGACTCACGCCCAGGCGCGCCGCCGTATTGCGGTCAATGACAAGTCGCGAGGTCAGGCCATGGATTTGCTGATCGCTGTTCGCGTCCAGAACCTGCGGCACAGTTTTCAGTTTTGCGAGCAGCTTCGGCGTCCACTCATACAGATCCTGCAGATTATCCGACTGCAAGGTGTACTGATACTGAGAGTTGCCGCCGCGTCCGCCTACCCGGATGTCCTGCTCCGCCTGCATGTACAATGTCGCGCCCGGCACCCGCGACAATTTGCCCCTCAGGCGATT
>JBJMGL010000075.1:0-1519 GCA_045807985.1 Bryobacteraceae bacterium | reverse complement strand
TGGCGTATCCGTAGATTCAGGTCCCGAGCAAGCCGAAAGCCGAGACAGCCGGGACGCGTTCTCACAAACGAGGGAACAGTGATCGCATTCAAAGAAGTGCTCGAGCGTTTCTGCGGACGGTGGGTAATCAAGAATAAGCGCGTCGATCTGATCTTCGTTAAGGGGTTCCATCCGAGAAATCCAGTCAGATGTTGCCTTACTCACTGTTAGTGACAAACCCCTCGGATGACCGCAGAGCCGAAGGTAGAGGCTAGTGCGGCTTTTCAGTTGACTCAGCAAGCCGCCTCATGGAAGTAAAAGCAGCTACGAATGCCTAACCTCCGCGTTGGCGAAATCGACGTAAATGTGATCACCGGTTATCTGAAACTTAGAACAATGCCGGCCGTGCCACGGCTATGTTACACATCACGCATACAAAGGAATTCGACAGCGGGGCGAAGCGAACGGTCACACGTTCGCCTCGTTGCCGTTTGTCCGCGTCTCATTGTCAGCGCGCTCAGGACTGGCACTTAGCGAAAATGAACCACCAGCAAGTCTCACCTTCTTTTCAGTGGCATTAGAATTTCCGCTTCTCAAGGGGCTCGGAGATTCGTCTGGTGAAATGATCTCGTACGCGAGGAGAGAAAATTGCGATCAATATCGCAATGAACGCCCAGAAGAGCACACCGTACACCAGGAATCCAGTTTCAAGTGACATATTGTTCCGCTTTCCGGTTGAATAATCAACGACGGTTTCAGTGTGACGCTTCCGCTTTGGTTATGAATCGAAAACCTGTAACGATTTAGTAAATGCTTCAGGACGAACCGTCAAAGGGCAGTTTCCGTATAGCACGGAATACAACGGCGCTTGAGGAAGATACATTTTGCTCGGATAACGAATGCATACGCGCGTCGCTCTTGAATTTGGGCAAATAGTACGATTCGATTACCGGCGGGTTATCCGGCCGAACCTATCCCGCAACACCAGTTTGTGAGAAGTGGTTCGCTTCAGACCCACAAATTCCCAATCGCGCTCGCGGTCAGGATGATTCGCAAGCATTCATCCGGCCACCATCGTATGGGGCGTTCGGGCTGTTCGTCAGACAGGCTTACAGTGCTTTGGCCCACACGACATCTCCATCCCCTTCCACGACGGAACGAGCACCGCCTCACCTCAAAGGCTTCTTCTCCGTACAAGCCTGCATGAATTCCTCCGAAGATGGCCCACGCCGCCCTCTTGCCGCGGGCAGACTTACCTAGGTTCAAAGCCGAGGGGAGCGTTGACAACTTTCGAGAGACATTAATTCTTTCATCTTCAGCAACTTATCTAAAGCGGCAGCAACGCTGATTCATGCACGGTGCGCAATTTAGAACCAGGATGCCCGCACATTGGGCTGGCATCAGACTCTATTTCATACAAGGAAATGACCAGAAATGGCCGAGAACAACATCTCCGAAGACCTGCTCGAAGTCACGGGCGAAAATAGTGCCGAAACTGCCCATGCCGACGCGAGCGGAACAAACGCAAACACAGGCAGCA
>JBJMGL010000074.1:0-4074 GCA_045807985.1 Bryobacteraceae bacterium | reverse complement strand
CGGGAGGCGCTTCGGAAGTAACCTGCACCGTTTCGGTCGCCTGTCCTAAAGTCAGCGTGGCATCCAGCGTGGCAGCAACGGACGTCTGTAGAGTGTTGCCGCTCCGCTCATACTTTTTAAAGCCAGGAGCTTCAATGATTAACGTGTACATACCAGCCGGCACACTCGGAATACTGTAATTGCCTGAGTTGTTTGTAACAGCTCTGCGCTCCGCACCTGTCGCTTGGTTTTTAACCGTGACATTAGCGTTTGCTACAACAGCGCCGGACGGATCGGTGATCGTTCCGGCAATAGACGTGAGATCCGATTGCCCAAACAAGATGCTTGCAAAAGTGAGCAAAACAAGCGCACTTAGAGCCAAGCTGTGAATTTTCGCGAGTAATTTTATCCTCATAGACCCCTCAACATGGAAGAGCAGGTAAAACTAGCAGTCAGAAGCAACCCCTAGAACGCTTCAGACCGAAGTTTTGCCTGCGGCTTAATACTTGATTAGAGAGTATATCGAATTTGAGTTCAGTGCAAACGTTTCATTGAGCTGTAACGCAATCCCCGTTACGGTACATACTGCGCTAAATAACGCTTTGCCATCACGAAGCCCATCTTAAAGTCCTCGCTGAAGTCAGGACCCGGATTATTGTCACCGCCATAGAGCGGATCTTCCTGCTCTATTGACATCGCCCCGGAATAGCCAATATCTTGAAGAACGCTGAAGAAATCGCGCCAGACAATCGAACCCATGCCGGGGATGCGGTAGCGCCACCAGGACTGTCCGTTTACTGGAGTGATACCGCCGGAGCGCAGCACGGGCCAAAGGATCTCCGTGTCCTTCAAATGAACATCGTAGATTTTATCGGCAAAGTCGCGAGCCGTCTGAATCGGGTCCATGAATTGACGGACCAGGTGAGAGGGATCGTATTGCAGGCCAACATAAGGCGAGTTATTGAAGCCCTTGAAAAGAGCTTCGTAGCCAACAGGACTGGTGGCGATGTTCGGACCATCAGGCCAGGGCTCCCACAAGATGCGAACTTTGTTCCGCTGACATGCCGGGAAATAGTGCTCGTTGTAAGTACGAACGATCTCATCGACTTGTTGCGCGAAAGGCTGGCCAGCGTTCTTGCCCGAGGCTGTGCCGATATAAGGAACGCCTAATTTGCCCGCCAGTTCAATGGCGCGGACGAAGTACGCATTCGTTTGAGTACGTTTCTCAGGATTAGGATCAATGTGATTGACGGTAAGTTGAAAAGCGGAGACATGCATATTGTGCTGCGTGAGCGTGCGCCTGATCTCTTCCACCTGCGTATCCGTCAGATGAGCAGCGTCTAAAGTGGAGCGCTGGCCGGCATCCAGGATCATGTTCGTGAAGCCGGCTTCCCGAGCAAAGGCAACGTTCGCAGGCGTGTATCTGCCAAGAACACCAAGTTTGGGACGCCACTCCGTATGCGAATGACGAGGGGCAGTTTGCGATTGCAGTGTGGCGGCAGCGGCCAGGGAACCAACCAGGGTTCGGCGAGTCATACTCGCAAGTGTATTAAATGCGGAATAATGCTTCGTAGAGTTCCGATACCCACTTTGGTTTTTGAGCTGCGTGCCAGGTAATAACACCATTACGCACTTCCAAAACTTTCTCGTGCCGCAAGCCGGAATTGTCATACACAACAGCTTCATGCGCGACACGCCGGGCTTCAGCAGCATTAGCGAGACTGCGATGGTATCGTCGGCGAACATCCTCGTCAGGAACATGATGTCCACCTGTAGATACTCTTTCCTTAACACGCCGGATATTATGCTCAGGGTTGTCCAAAGCAACACAGATAAGCCGGACTTGATAGCCAGAATCTTTTGCGGCGCATTTAAGCAGCCGAAGAATGCTTCAACTCGCGAACGATCTCATAATTGCGGTCTCTTGGTGCTCCTGGGATATATCGGATTTCAAACTTTCGGCCATCCGGTTGTTCCATAATCTCGATTCCAGTTTCGTTGTCCTGGTAAAACACCGGAACTCCCTGCTCCAGCACTTGACGCCGAGCCCGATCACCAGCAGCAGCTGCCTGCCGAGAAAACTCTTCGCTAAGGATGCTAAATTCTGGCATAGCTCCGTTTGTTATCGCGCAGAAAGCCATTGCTCACACCAGTTCCGCGCCGCAGGCTCCGGTATAAACAAAAGCGCTCACGGCAGCGGCGGTAAAGCCTTGATGGAGTGCGTGACAATTCGTGAATACGTTGTCAACCACTGGTCAGAAGGTAAGAAAGAAGTAAAGCTTTGGTAAGGATTGGGGTTTGATGAACCTGTTGCTACTCCTTTCCCGCTTGGTGTAGTAAGGCGGGGAAAGGCCGCCTGATGATGGAGATGCGCAAATCTCCGCCATTTGCAGCAACCGTTGCCTCCACGACGAAAGGAAAGTTAAAGGAAAACTCTATGCCATCGAATACTATTGCCTGTTCTGATCCCTATGTGCTCGCTACAGGTGCAGCGGCAGTTCGCCGCCTCCATATACTACATGATATTTATGCGCCTGCCGGTCAGCGGATCCTGCGGCAGGCTGGTCTCACACGCGGAATGCGGGTTGCCGATTTCGGTTGCGGTGTCGGCGTCGTCACGCGCATGCTCGGCGAGATGGTGGGACCTTCGGGAAGCGTCACTGGCATCGATGTGGATGGGGCACAACTCGAAGAAGCTAGTGAATTATGCGCCCGGGAAGGTTTGTCGAATGCCTGTTTTGTGCAGGCCAGCGCTGAGAACACTGGCTTGCCACGGAACTCATTCGACCTTGCTTACTGCCGTTTTCTCCTGCTCCACTTACCCGACCCGGCCTCCTGCCTGCGCGAGATGAAAGCAGTTCTCAGGCCGGGCGGCATCCTGGTGGTCGAAGACGGAGACCTCGCTTCCGCTACCAGCATTCCCCCTACCGCTATGGATGCCTTTGCCGATTTATTCGGGCGGCTCGGTCCGACGCGCGGGCTGAACTACTCTCTGGCGAAAAATCTCTATCATATGGTTCTCGGCGCAGGTTTTACCGACGCCAATCTTGAAATTCATCAGCCCGCTCTGGTTCGAGGAGAAAACCGTTCCTTCCTCCAGCGGAGCGTGGAGGAGGCAGGACCCGCGCTCATCAATGCAGGCATCACAACTGCCGCTGAGTTGGCGCGAACGCTCTCCGAGATGCAGGCTATTGTGGAGAATTCCCAGATCGTGATTCTGCCCCCTCGCATGTCTGTGGTTTGGGCGCGAAAAGCGGGCGGCTGATCTTCGCAGTCGAAGCTGCACGATCAGAAGTCAAAGTTCAGCCCCTGCCAAAACCTTATGAGAGGTTGTCTGAGCTCGACTTTGGCCATCAGGCCGCCCGGCACAGCGCATAAAAAGGGACTCGATCAGAGTTCGGGGGAGTTTTCCGATTTGTTTTTTATGGCGGGATCTGCAAAACCTACCTGCCTCCAGTAGTGCTGACGCACGGCGGCTAAAGCATCGCTAAAGGTGGGCCGCGCCTTGCGGTACCAAGCATCCGGCGATAGGGGCAGTGTGTCTTGGCGGACTGCTGTTGCGAAAGCGTGCCTCGATTGAAAGTGTGGGAGAACAACTCAAGCATGTCTGCCAAATTGCCCACACGCGTCATCGCAGTGTTCCTCATGCTTTTGTACATACTTTCGCTGCGCTGGTGGCCTACACTTGGCACGAGCACAAGCCCTCACTCCACCTCACGCCGGAAGAGCAAGCCCTACTGGCTGGAGCGTTCTAACTCTTACACCGAATTGACGTTAATCCACCAGCTTGCCTTAGCGCGTGCCGGATCGTTCGGGGTGCCCGTCGATCCATTTCAACTTTTGTGCTGTTTGCCAGCGTCTGTTGTAGCCAGGGGTGGGCTGGAACGATAAGTTTTACGTTTGCAGTTGGAGGGAACGCAGTAACGGACGGGCAGCCGAGTCCAACAAATCAGAGCGTTCCGGAGACATTTACAGGGTTGGGACGCTTTTCATCATTTGGCCCAGCAGTGTACACAGACGCAGGAACGCTCACCATCGGCGCATTTCCACCGTCAGGTTTTGGCGTCCAGTCGATCACCGCGGATTTCATCGTTT
>JBJMGL010000073.1:0-7343 GCA_045807985.1 Bryobacteraceae bacterium | reverse complement strand
CTCGCCGCCAATCGTGCCAATGCGCAATTGAGTACCGGACCCCGTACCGAGGCTGGCAAGGCCGTCTCCTCCTTAAACGCCGTCAAAACCGGGCTGTGCGGGCGCGCGGTGCTGCTGGCCGACGAGGAGGAAGCGCGCGCTTACCAGGAGCATGTCGAACGCGTCCTCGCCTGGTGGAATCCCGACAACGTGGAAGAACACGCCTTGGTGCAGGCCCTCGCCGACACCCAATGGCGCCTGGAGTCGATCCCCGGCCTGGAATCTGCCTTGTACGCGCAAGCGCGGCTGCGGGGCGAGCCGTTACTGCGGCATGCCGATCCCACCATCCAGCGTCTGCTGCTGGACGCACAGGCGGAGGTGGCCGAAGCCAAGGCGCTCCGGAACCTGCGCCTGCACGAGCGGCGGCTGCGCCGCCAGTATGAAAAGGACAAGGCGGAGCTGAACGCGCTGCGCAACGAGCGTTTGGAGCAGGAGGAGCGCGAGCAGCGGGTCGAAGCCCAACGGCAGCAGCAGGAAGCTAAGCGGCAGCAGGAAGAAACCGAACAGGAGCGCCGCCGGGAGCAGGTTCAGAGGCGCGCCGAACGCCGGAAAGCGCGCGAAGCTGCCGCCTCCGAAGAAATAGAACCCGTCGTCCACCGCAATGGCTTCGAATTTTCAACTACGGTCGAAACCGTGCAAGTCCAAACGGAAACATCCTGTAACCGCCCCGCGCTTTGAATGGGAATGTGGCACGATACATCTTTATGCGAAAATTGCTTGGCCAACTTGCCGTGGCTGTGTTGTCTCTGTGTTGGATCGCTATAGCTGCCCCTGCCCCTCCCCAATTAAGGCTGCCTGATTCGGTCGTTCCAACGGGCTACCAGGCTGAACTTACCCTCGATCCTGCGAAGCCCGCCTTTTCCGGTTCCATCACCATCCAGGTGAACGTAAAACAGCCTGTCGAAGTGATCTGGCTCAACGCGACGAAAATCGATGTGGCGGACGCCTCGCTCCAATCTGGCAGCAAGAATCTTACCGCCAAACCCATTCCCGGCGGAGACGATTTCATTGGTCTTCAGTTCGATTCGCCATTGCCCACCGGCCCAGCCGAAATCAAAATCCGCTACACAGGAGCAGTCCGGCAAAAGGACAGCTCCGGCATTTTCAAAATGGAGGACAACGGAAACAACTATATCTATACTCAATTCGAGCAAACCGATGCGCGCGCGGCTTTTCCGTGCTTTGACGAGCCCTCTTACAAGGTGCCATGGCAGTTAACGTTGAATGTGCCGCCATCTGACACCGCTATCAGCAACACCGCGCCCGTCAAGGAGCAAACGGAAGGCGGCCGTAAGGTTTATACATTTGGCCAGACCAAGCCGCTCCCCAGTTATCTGGTTGCCTTTGCTGTGGGTCCCTTCGATTTTGTCGATGCTGGCAAAGCAGGAAAGAACCAAATTCCGGTGCGGATCGTAACTCCGAAAGGGCACGCCGACGAAGCAAAATATGCCGCCGAAGTGACCAGCACCATTATTGGACGTCTCGAAGAGTACTTCAATATCCCGTTCCCGTACGATAAATCAGACCAGGTCGCCATTCCCGTTACCTTCGGTTTCGGCGCCATGGAAAATGCGGGTATGGTGACCTACGCGCAAAACATCATTCTGGCGAAACCGGATCGCGACACCGAAACTCGCCGCCGCACTTACGCTTCCGTGGCCGCGCATGAACTCGCGCACCAATGGTTCGGAGATCTTGTTACGACAGCCTGGTGGAACGACATCTGGCTAAACGAAGCTTTCGCTACCTGGATGGAACAAAAACTGCTCGCTGAATGGAAACCGGAATGGAAGACTCGCGTGGAAGATGTCGACGCAAAGCTTTACGCGGAACGGGAAGACAGCTTAATTTCAGCGCGAAAAATTCGGCAGGAAATCGAATCAAAAAACGACATCAGTAACGCCTTTGACGGGATCACCTACCAGAAAGGTGCTGCCGTGATCGGCATGTTTGAAAACTGGGTTGGTCCCGACCAGTTCCGGAAAGGCGTGCAAAGTTATCTGAAGCAGTACGCCTTTCGTAATGCTACTGCGCCGGAATTTCTGGATTCCGTCAGCTCAGTCAGCAAGAAAAACTTGAGTCAGGCATTCTCGTCCTTTCTGAACCAGGCCGGCGTGCCGCTCGTATCAGCGGAACTGGACTGCAAGAGCACAACTCCTGTCCTGCATCTGCAACAGCAGCGCTATCTGCCATTAGGTTCAAAAGGCTCAACCGATCAGGTATGGCAGATTCCCGTTTGCATCCGCTACGGCACGGGTGATTCGGGCCAGAGCGAATGCACGCTGTTCACTCAGGCCAAATCCGACCTGAACCTAAAAGGGAACGGCTGTCCAACATGGGTGCAGGCAAACGATAGTGCAGTCGGTTATTACCGGGTCGACTATCGCGGTGACCTGCTCTCCTCCTTAACGAAGGGCGATGTCACTAAGCGTTTAAACGCGCCGGAGCGGGTCGATTTCATGGGCAACGCTGAGTCGCTGACCAATGGCGGAAAACTTCCCGCTGGCGAGGCCCTGAAGTTAGTCGAAGTATTTCACAACGATCCCGAGCGCCATGTAGTACAGAGCGCGTTTGATTTAGCGATTCAGCCCCGCGCCCACTTAGTGCCGGAAAACCTGCGGGCTAATTATCAGCGCTTTCTGCTGAAAAATTTTCAGGCGCGGGCGCATGAACTGGGCTGGATTCCGCAAGACGGAGAGCCTGACGATAAGCATCTCCTGCGGCCTGACTTGCTGCGTGCTGTGGCCACTTACGGAGGCGATAAAGATTTGGCGGAGGAAGCTCGTAAGCTAACGGATAAATGGTTTACAGACCGCAATGCGATTGCGCCGAACATGGTTGCTGCCACCCTGGGCACAGCCGCTTACTACGGAGACAAATCACTGTTCGACCGTTTCATGGCACAGCTGAAAAAGACCAATGACCGGCAGGAGCGCGGGCGAATTCTAAACGCCATGCAGCAGTTCCGTGATCCCGCTTCCATTGAAGCCGGAATGAAAGCTGTTTTGGCAGGCGATGTGCCATTTATTGAAGGAGGAGCACTGTTATTGTTTGCAGGGCATAATTCGGAAGCGACGCGCAAAATGCCGTTTGAGTTTATGCAAGCGCATTTTGATGAAATCGCCGCAAAACGCCCAACGGGAGGCGGGTCCGATGCGGGAGCTTACTTTCCGCGTGTTGGTCAATCGTTCTGCGACGCGCAATCAAAGGAGCAATTGCAAAGCTTCTTCCAGCCGCGAGTGGAAAAATTCACCGGAGCGCCGCGAGCCCTTTCGCAAACTCTGGAATCCATCGACGTGTGCATCGCTGAGAAACAAGCGCAGGAGCCAAGCGTCGAAGCCTTTCTGAAGAACTATTGAATCCCAAGTTCTTCTTTCGCGTGCTGATGAATAAAGTAATCAGGATGGTCATCAAACTTCCGTTTGCACTCGGCTGAGCAAAACGGATAAACACGATTGTCGTAATCGGAGAAAAACCTGGGTTTTTCCTCTGCAATCTCCGCCTTGCAGACAAGATCCTGGCTCATATACACAGTGTAGGGTGGAGCAGTAGGAACAAATGAAGAGTACGATTGGCCTCTCGATTACTGGCAGGACAACAATGCAACAGCCATGCGGATTTACTCTGACGCTACTCAAAAGTAAGGCGGCCCTGATTCGCGACAGCCGGGGGCGGATCTTCCCACTGCCGCCTCTGATTCCGCAGCATGGCCGCCGCGAATTGCCAGGTGGGTCCGGGCGTATCCCGCCACGGAGCGGGAACCGCGATCGTGCAATAATCCTGGCGAGTCGGGTCAATCTCGATCAGCCCGCATTCTACCGGAATCTCCGAAGTCTTCAGCAAGCCGGGCGGGGTAATAAAGAAGAACTCGTTCGAAAACCTCATCCCGATCCGGCGCTTGAGCGGATGCCTCAACTCGCACAGGAAGTCGGCCCTGGAAATCTTCACTTCGTAGCAGACGCGCCGCATCGCCGTGTGCGGCAGGCAATTTAAGGCAAACGCATCCAGGCGCTGGCTGCTGCTATTGCGAAACCCGGTGCCTACTCGTAACTCGCGCAGGAACAGCCACTCCGATTTGCTGGCGTGCAGAACGCGCTCCAGAATGTTCAGCAGAGCGTTCGCGCTTACCTCAGGAGTAGCATCTTCCGGTATCTCAAGAGCCGAAGCAGCCATACCTTTTAAGCTAGTCGCAAGGAGGTGAGACTGGCAACGGCAGGTCCGCCGTTTATGTCCGGCTTGATCGTCAGTTCCAAGATCGACACATTCTGGACCTCGATGCGATAGTCTTCCACTTCGGACGAGGAACCGCTCGGGCTGAAATTCCACTGCTGGCGCACGATTTCACGCGAAGCCCCATCCGCTCCAACACAGCGAAGCACAAACTCCTGCGTTCGAGTTTGCTCTCTTTCGAGAAACTCGATGTGAATCCGCCGCAGGGATACAGGATGATCAAACAAGATTCGAATCACCTGTTCTCCGGCCTTCCCAGCGCGCCAGCCTCCTGTTTTCCCTGCGCCGAGCGCCGACTCAATCGGATCATCGGCCGCTTCCGACGTGACTTGCACGCTTGCAATTTCTTCGAGGTTAAGCCATTGACCTTCTGGTACGCCAACAGGAATAGGAGGGGTGTCGATCACGCTCTTGCGCATGTACATATTGTTACGCGACGAGTTTGGGGCTAACCACCCCCTCGGCGCTAATGGACAGAAGGATGGGCATATTAGACTCGAAGCGCAAATGCAAAGGCAGGTCGTATCCACTCCACCGCAAACGCACCGTTTGCTCGACAGCCTTGGCTTGCGCTGATAAATTGTACGGCATCGGGTAACGAATCTGCTTCGTGGCGGGATGCGCTAAGAAGAGGAGCAGTTCGTCTTCAACTACTCGTGCCCAATAAGAAGGCAGATCAGTACCTTCCAGGAACGGAACAAGTCCCGCTACCGATTGAGAAGTGGAAGGCGCTTGAATGATTTCGTCCTGATCGGTTTCATAGATGCCGGAGACATTCCGTCCAGGCTGCTTCGTTCGGCGCTTCCAAATAATGCGAGCGCCCGTGCGCGATAGCCGGAGTAGCTCTTGTAAAGATTCGGAATCCAGCCATTCGCAATTGACGTAAATCGCTGGCAAGGTGAGACGCCGTGACCGGATGAATCCGTCCTGTACCCGCGCTTCCTGGAGGAAAGCATAAGAGATCCACAAGGGATGGAAGCCTTCAACTTCCGCAGGCGGAACAACGTGTCGCATCTCCCAACGGTAGTTTGCCCCGGGCGTGCGTTCCTCCTCGGGTATGCGGTCCTGTATAAGAGCGTCCTCATAGGGCAGATACACTCCAATACCGCTATACGCCTCACCCAGCTTCATATACGATGAGACCTGTTCGAGGTATGCGTTAAATGCGGGCAACGCGGGCGCAAAGGGACTGTCCGGCCCGATATGCACCGCGGCATAGAACTCGACGTCTGTATCACCATCAGGCTGAAAAGGCATTCCGTGCCAGACAATCTGATTCACCCCATGGGCGAATAGGCTGTCTGCCAGCAGTTTCAAATCACCGGGGTTCTCCGCGTTCCAATATTCATCGGCGCTGTCGTCCCACCCCGGAAAGCCGTAAATACAGGTGAACGTTTCGGCGCTGACGACGGGTTTCCCATCCCAAGCGGCGGCGGAAGCGGCCATGCGCTAAAAAGAAGGAGCAAAGAGAAGCGACTCCGATTCCGGCACGTCTACAGCAGTGTAAGCCGCCAGCAAATCAGTAGGCGCGCCGTGACATTGAACACGCGCATAAGCGCCATGATTGCGGCAAATACTTGCGAATGCTTCATAGAACTCACGCCGGATCACTTCGCCGCGAAACTTGCGGTAGTCGTACCGGACATCAGGCTGCTCATCCAGGTAATTGACCAATGGTTGAAGGCCGTAGCCGAAGCGATCTTCGAACTTCGTCCAAAGATCGGGTGACCATAGGCGCTCCGTGGCAATTTCGAGGGAGTCACAAAAGAGTGCTGAACGAGAGCCCGCGAGAGCGTCTTTAAGGGCAGCAAGAAGCGGGGCTGCGTAGCCGTCGAGAGCGGTGCGCGACAGGTGATTGACAACGTACGTTCGGCCATGCTCCAGTTCTTCCCAGGAATTGCCGAGCCGCTGTTCGGAAAGACCGTCAAAGGTCTGCGCCGCATCTTCAGGACGCACCCATGATCCGCCAAAGGGCCACGAACTGCCGAAAGTAAAGTCGCATCCAAGATCGAGCGCATCGGCTTCCTGCTTTGTGAATGCTACCAACTCGCTCCACTCCGTGCTGAGCCAAACGGGACGTGGTGCGCTTGGCAAAGGTTCTGGAAGCCATGACGGATGAATCCAGGCTAGTTCAACGCCGCCAAAGCCGTTCTGTTTCATCCATTGCAACTGGCGCGTAATATCGGCGCGTGTAATCGGCCCACAGAGCCACCACCAGCGCACATAAGGTTTGCTGGCGCCATGAAAGAATTTAAGTTGGGAGGAAGGGGCCATCAGTTAGATTATGGGTTGGATTGGATGGGCGCTATTATCCGCCGTGTTCGCGGCTGCGACAGCGATCCTGGCAAAAATCGGAGTCACCGGTGTTGACTCAAACTTCGCGACAGCCATACGCACTTCGGTCGTCGTGGTTTTTACCTGGTTAATCGCCTTCGTGGCGCGGCAGCCCGGAACCTTTTCTCTTCCCGTTGGCAGGACTTGGCTTTTCTTGACGCTTTCGGGTCTGGCAACCGGACTTTCCTGGCTATGCTACTTCCATGCCCTGCAGATCGGTCCCGCTACCCGTGTCGCGCCCATTGACAAGCTGAGCGTGCCCCTCGTAATTCTTCTGGGCGCGCTTTTCCTCGGTGAAAATCTCACCTGGGGCAAAGGTGTCGGGGCGCTCTTAATCTGCGCGGGCGCAATCGCAGTGACGCTGGATTAAAACTGTAACACGTTACTGTAGAAGAATCTAATGTGTTGGGTACTTTGTGAGAAAGTTTAGCCTTCTTCTCGTTTCAACCATGTTCGTTGGCGGTGCCGCCTTACTTCTTACCGCACAGGAGCCGCAGACTGCGCCACCGCCGGTCAAAACTCCTGAACAAGCTGCCGGAGCGGGTAATGGTCCTCATCCTGGGCCAGCGCAGACTCCGTCTGACAAGCGCGGCGGACCGAGCGAACGCTCGAAGAACTTTTTCGGTCTTGCGTCGGCGCCTGATCCGGCTGCGGTAGATCGCGGGCAAAAGTTATTTGTTGCTAACTGCGCGTTCTGCCACGGGTCGAGTGCTACCGGTGGTAACTCCGGTCCCAATCTG
>JBJMGL010000072.1:0-1977 GCA_045807985.1 Bryobacteraceae bacterium | reverse complement strand
GTTTCCGAAGCCTTGTACAGATAAATTCCACGCAGGATACCCTCCGTCAGATTCGGTATATCCGGCATAGGCGGCTGCACGTAATTCTCGTTGCAGACTGTCAGGTAATAAAAATGGTCCTCATTATTCTCGTACATGCGGCGGATGCCATTCTGCACGATGACCGCAATTTCATAAGCAAAGGCAGGATCGTAGCTCTTGCAAGTCGGTACAACGCTCGATAAAACGTGGCTATGTCCGTCATCATGCTGCAATCCCTCACCTAGCAAGGTTGTCCGGCCAGCCGTGCCTCCGACCAGAAAGCCTTTCCCCCGCGAATCGGCAAAAGCCCAAATCAGGTCGCCGACGCGCTGGAATCCGAACATCGAGTAATAGACAAAGAACGGAATCATCGGCACACCAAGATTGGCATAAGCCGTGCCCGCTGCAGTGAAAGATGCCATCGAACCAGCTTCGGTAATACCCTCTTCCAGAATTTGGCCGTTCTGCGCCTCCTTGTAGTACATCAGCACTTCGCTATCAACGGGCTTGTATAACTGTCCGCCGCTTGCATAGATGCCGCGTTCACGGAACATGGATTCCATACCGAAAGTACGTGCTTCATCGGGAATAATCGGAACAATATATTTACCGATTTCCGGAACTTTCAGCAGCGCTTTCAGCACGGCAACAAAGCCACTGGTCGTCGATGCTTCACGCCCGCGCGAGCCGCCGATAGCCTCATTGAAAATGTCCAATGGAGGTGCCTTCAGGGTAATCTTCTTGGGTGTACGCCGAGGCAAGTAGCCGCCCAAAGCCTCGCGGCGGCTCTTCAGATACGCAATCTCCGGGCTGCTGTCATCCGGGCGAATAAGGGAGATGGACTGAATATGTTCCTTGGGAAGGTTAAGATCGAACCGGGTCGAAAGGTAGAAAAGCTCCTCTTCGTTCAGCTTCTTCTGCTGGTGAGTAATGTTCTTGCCTTCACCGGCTTCACCAAGACCATAGCCCTTTACGGTTTTGGCGAGAATGACAGTTGGCTGCCCCTTCGTTTCATTAGCGCGCTTGAAAGCGTTATAAACCTTAACCGGATCATGACCGCCACGCCGCAAGCGCGCCAGTTCATCATCGGATTTGTCTTCGACTAATTGCAGCAGCTCTGGATACTTGCCAAAAAACTCCTTCCGCACATAGGCGCCGCCACGCGCCTTAAAGTTTTGATACTCGCCATCGACGCACTCTTCCATGCGCTTCAGCAAAAGCCCGCTAGTATCACGCGCAAATAGTTCATCCCAGTCGCTGCCCCAAAGAACCTTAATCACATTCCAGCCAGCGCCCCGGAAAATGCTTTCGTACTCTCGAATCACGCTGCCATTGCCGCGAACCGGCCCATCCAGGCGCTGCAGATTGCAATTGATGATGAAGATGAGATTATCGAGTTTCTCTCGCGAGGCTATGTGTAAAGCCCCGGTTGACTCGGGTTCGTCCATCTCGCCGTCACCCAGGAAGGCATACACCTTGCGGTCCGTGCGCGGGATGAGTTCACGATTTTCCAAATAGCGCAGAAACCGAGCATTGTAAATGGAGTTAATGGGCCCAAGACCCATCGACACGGTCGGAAACTGCCAGAAATCGGGCATCAGCCACGGGTGCGGATAAGAGGAAAGGCCCGGTGTGTCCCGTAATTCGTGCCGGAAGTTCAGCAGGTGCTGTTCCGAAAGGCGGCCTTCCATAAAGGCCCGCGAGTAAACACCGGGAGAAGCATGTCCTTGATAATAGACGAGATCGCCAGGTTCACCATTGTAGCTGCCCCGAAAGAAATGATTGAAACCAACCTCGCTCAGCGTAGCGAGAGATGCGTACGTGGAAATATGGCCGCCTATGTTCGGGTCGTATTTGTTGGCACGGACCACCAGAGCCGCCGCATTCCAACGAACCAGGCTCTTGAAACGACGTTCGAGAGTGCGGTCGCCTGGATAGGGAACCTCCTCGTGAACC